>DATIEH010000149.1:0-4333 GCA_035455905.1 Binatia bacterium
TAGATGAACCTTTTCGCGTTATCCACCCACACGTGACCGCCCCACCATTGCTGCGGATCCTTCACCTCAGGGAGGATCATCGACGGCTCGACTGAATCCAGGACACCTTCCGGCAAAAGCGCCGTCACGATCGACTCGCTCCCTCCCATATGCAAATCGACATAGCGCACACCGGCCTTCGCTTCATCAACAATTTTGCGCACAACATTGGAAGCGCGCCCTACCACCGGTTCGACATCGATGCCGTAACGTTTTTCGAAATTTTTCTCGATTTCGGCGCGGAGCTCTGTGCTCGCCGGAATAGAAACAACAACCTTGCCTTCTTTCTTGGCGAGCTCGATGGTTTTTTCCCAATCCGTCTGCCAGCCCGGTTTGGTAGTCTGGGCGTGCGCTACACTACTAAAAATTAAACCCAGTAGGAGCCGTCCAAGAGTTCCGGATAAACCCATTCTCATGAAAAAATCACAGCTCGGCATAGGTAAACTCAGGCATTGCCATCGGCACGCCCACCCGGTTGATCGCCGCCTCGAAATCAGCGCGAATCTGCGGGTCTTCGTCCTCATACTCGATCATCGTGCCGCCCTCTCGCACACTGGTGCGAACGCCCTCTTTGTTGATCGCGCGCCAAGCACCGAGCAAATACTTTCCCGACTGGCCACTATAACGAAACGCGAGCTGCCGCGCTTTTTCGTTGCCGGTATTGAAATGCTGATGGAACCAACCGCTCGGCGGACTGAACACGCTGCCCTCGCGCCAGTCGACTTTGACTACTTGGTCGGCGTGATCTGATTGGTAAGGGCGAATGCCCGCTTCCGGCGGCCACATGAGCGTGTAGCCTTTCGAGCGCAGGATCAGCAGGATCGCGCCGCCCTGATGAAAATGCGCCTTGTGGTAGCGTCCCACTGGCCACTCGGCGATATGTCCGACGAGCGTGCTGCCGCCCATATCGAACGAGGTGATCTTGACGCCATAACCTTTGGCTTCCGAAGGATCCACCAGAGCGCCTCGTGCATCGGCGATGAAGTTGGTTTCCCAATTGATGAACCCGCCTACTTCTTTGCGCGTATTCGTCGGTACAAAATAATCGCTCTCGGCATCGAAGCGGTCCGAAAATTTATACTCGCTGCTCATCACAAAGGGCACGTTGTGGAGCAGGTCGATCATCAACGGCGCGCTCGTCACCGCGAGAAAAAAAACCGGCTCCCGACTGCCGTTGATCATTCGATGACGGGTGTTAAGCGGGATCGCAAAGAGGCTTCCCTGTTGCCATTCAAAGTGCATCCTACGGCCATTATCGCCGGGCGACCAGATTTCCGTCGCGCCATAGCCGGCGATGATGTAGATCAACTCTTCGTACAAGTGATTTTCGGGGTGGAGCGCTCCGCCTGGCGGAATCTCGCTGACATACATCCCGGTGAAGCCTTCCATGCCTTTCAAATCGATGTAAGCACCCCTGCCTCCGGTTCGCTTCCACGGCTTCAGCGGCAACTCGGTCACATCTTCAACACCGAACCCGCCGATGACGGGAATTCCCTCTTCCCGCAGCCACAACTCGTAACTGGTTTCGCGCTTCGCCACGATCAATGTCCTTTCACTTGCTTGGATTGAAAATAATCTCCATGAGCGACTTTTTCCGCCAGCCGATCGTCCTCTTCGTCCCAGAGACCGAGCGGATACCCATACCAAGGCGTCCTGAGATTGAGCTTCGGCATCTCGGCTTCCTGCCAAAGCTTGAGAGCATTCTCCATGTAGGATTTTTTTGGCAACCCGACCGGCGGAAACGGTCCTTTGCGCGTCGCATCGATCAAGAGTCCCGAACAGCCGACCGCGCCGGGAAAGCTCCGCTCTTCGCGACCGCGCATGAGCGAATGCGCTGACGGGTCGAGCAGCGGCACTCTGCCGGTGATGATTTCCGCGTCCTGGTGCGGCTGCATGGCAAAGCTCATCGCCCACATCACCATGTCCGGATCCTTCGGGTCGATGTCCTCGTCGACAACGATGATCATTTTGCTCGTCGGATCCATGCCTGCAGCGGCGTGCAGAGCTTGCTTCGGCTTGCTCGGGTGACTTTTACGCATACGAATCACCCACCAGTTCCAACCGCCGCCCATTTCCGGGCAACAAACCTCCAACACTTCCGGTATGGCGCAGCCGTAACGCAGATGGTTGTAAAGCATCATCTCTCGGCAGGTGCGTGAGATCCCATTTGACTCGCTCGGCGGCAGGCCAACTAGAATGGCGGTAAAAATGGCGTTGCGCCGCATGGTGATCGCTTTGACGTCGATCACGACGCGAAACTCGCGCTCGACCATCAGATAACCGGGGTAATCGCTGAAGGGCTCGCCGCGCTCGCGGCGATCGAATGACATTTCGCCTTCGATCACAATCTCCGCTTCGGCCGGCACTTCCAGATCAATGGCTTTGCACGGCACGACATCGACCGGCCGCTCGCGAATCCCGCCGGCGACGGAAAGCTCATCGACGCCGTAGGGAAGATTCGCGGCCGAAACGAAATTGATATCTGGCAGGGCGCCGAGCACGATAGCCACGGGCAGTGGCTGGTTTCGACTCATGGCGCTGTGATGATGGTAAAGAATCGCATGGTGCGTCGGCGCGATGCCGGCGATCAGCCGATCCTCGCCCCTGAAATGGCCGCTGTACATACCGACATTGCGCACTCCGGTCTCGCGATCAACGGTAATGAAGGGCCCCGTCGCTCGAATACCACCGCTAAAGCCAGGCTCTTCGACTGGTGCGGGTAAACTCGTAACGCCGAATTTTTTCAGCGCTGCGCCGGTGTAAACAATTTCCTGCACCGGCGCAGCCGAAACGGTTCTCGTCGGGTGCGGCTTCGCTAACGCCTGGCGCCACTTTTCATAGATCGCCGATGGATCGAGGCAGCCTAGCCCGAACGCGGCGATCTCGCGCGAAGAGCCATACATTCCAGTGGCGACGCGCAAATCATAGCGGCGACCTCGGCTGTCAAGGACATTTTCGTAGAGAAAACACTGTCGATTCTCATCGGCCACACCTCGGTACTGAAGCCTCATCAGCGGCATCAGTTCAGTGTCCTTATTGATGGGGCGATTCCAGCGATGCAACTTGCCGCGCTTTTGCAACTCATCTAAGTACGCGCGGAAATCCTCATAGTACCCCTGAGCCATTCGTGCCGATTCCTTTCATCGACGATGGTGCTTTATCGTAACCGCCTGTGCGTCCTGAAGCCGGCTCGCAACTGCGTAAATTGCTTTACTTGGATTGCTTTTGTTTTGGCTAGATAACCAAATCTTTATTATCAAATATTCAACGTGTCAAGTATTTGGGGACGAAAAATCGTTGATTGAGATAACTTGCACATAGCCAAGGGAATTTAGCAGCAGGATGACCGGCGGAGGAGATGGAGCGGGTGAGGAGGGTCGAACTCCCGACCTTATGCTTGGCAAGCGCAAAAAACACCAGGGAAAATGAAAAAACTCTTATAAATCAACCCGGCGATTCCCTTCCCTGACCTATTTTCCCCGACAAAAGTGAAAAATTTTTCACTTTTCATTTATACCAGCGGGCCAACAGACCAAACCAAAGAAAAGCCAGCGGGATATTGCCAAGAGGTTGAGAATCGTTGCACTAGGCATCGATCTTTGGTCCAGCTAGCGCGAACGATTGATTAGAATCTTGCCCTTTATGTCGTATTTGGCCTTGAGATCTCGGTTCAGGGCGCGCAGTGGCGCTGAGTCCGGCAGATACATTGATAAAGCGTAGACCAAAAGTTCGTCGTCGGTTCTGCCGTCTCTCTTTGATCGCGACAGTTTGCAGGCGCCGAGATACGCTTCGACACCTCGACGCTGTGTTGATGTCAGCCGCTCAACCGCCACGAGCAGGATGCGCCGAAGCATTTTTCTATGAATTCGAACCTGTGTCTCTCTGATCTTCATCCCATTTGTCCCAATCCGGATGGCCCAACAAATTTATCGTCGCGATGTGCACGGCAGGAACGCCGCGGTCATTTCCCGGTCTTTCCTTGAATCTTTCTTTAGGTGTGAATCCAAACTCTCACTGTTATGTCCTGAAAACGGCAACCAAAATCAGTTTAAGTGCAACAAACGGTGTTATTGAGTTTTCCCGAGGTAAATCACTTGAGGCTCCTCCGGTTCGGGAAAGACTCGTTCGGATTCCAAAACTGCTTCGCTGAGATCGGTTGCAGTCAGGATTTCATAGAGCTTGCCAATAGCGGCGGGCGTGCTGAGCCGGGTTAACCCCTGCGCCCGCGCCATCTCTTGCAGCTGGTTAACGGTGTTCATCAGCGGAAGCGGCAATTCGAGCGCAGCGGCGGTTT
>DATIEH010000150.1:0-4734 GCA_035455905.1 Binatia bacterium
TTCATCGAGTATTTCCTTGCAGTCTGCGACTGCTTTATCGACGATCTGCGGTTCTTTGATATGGGGAATTCCCTGTTTCACGGCGCCGTGCAGCGCTTGCACTACGGCTTTTAAATGCTCATCCAATTTATCCAGATTTTCTACCGGTTGCGGCATATCTCCTCCGGAAATTTTTACTGGTAACGGCGGCCTTGATTTGGATCGGGCACATTCAGGCCTATCTTTTTGAGAATGGGGTTCACCTCGTTCATATAATCCTGACGGGCTTGCTCGTTGGAGCGGCGCTTCAATCCCCAGTATCGATAGCGTTCCGAGCGCTTCGAACCCGTGCGTCCGAACATATCGAGTGCACGAATGTACCAATAGTCGATCGCTTTCTGGGCTTTGGCTTTGCCGTCGTCGCCGGATTCGATCAATTCCACGGTTTTGTTGTAACCATATTCGATGTGACCGAGTTCTTCAGTGACGATATCAGGAAGGATCCTCTGCAACGGCAGATAGCTGCAATCGTAGAACTCTTCCAACTGATACCGTCCGACCCGGTCGATTAAAAAACCGAACACGGCGTTGTCTTCCCACGTCGTAATTAAACCGCGAAAGGTCTCGACGAAACGTTTCTCGTTCGGCTGGCTCAGTACAAAGGACACGTCGACGCCAATATCACCCGCCACTCGAGCGACTTTGCGGAAATGGTCGATCTCCTCGGCCGCGGTCCGTGCGACGATCAGCTGGTCGAGCTTGGTTGGCGCGGCTGGCAACATCTTTTCGACGTATAGATGCGGTCCGCCGATTTCGCAGTCAGCTTGAATCGTCAATACATGACCCAGCAGCTCCTTGTATTCCGGATCCATCTTGTCGAAGTCTTTGAGTTCGATTTTATCAGTGAACATTCTCCCCTCCTGTGTGCTCGTCAGTATCTTGAGCAAGGGAAATGCCACTGCACACGCTGAGACCACCTCGCATTTGGAGCGTTATGCGATCCGCTCTTCCTATTTATGCGAGAACAGAGACCCATGTTTCGCACGAATAAGAATAACGGAAGAGAAATTTGCGTTATGAAAGTTGGAGCTCTAATGCTTGCTTGAATTGGGATATTGCCGGGCGGCTAGTGATACAACAAAAAAGCTTCCCGTTCTTCGCGCCATGACTGCTCGTCGACTTTTGCGAGATTCTCCAGATCAGCAGGAGCGGCATCACCGTCATCGACCCATTCCCGAAGCAAAGGGCTACCGTTGATCAAATCGATGGCGAGACGGTCTCGCTCATATTCATAGGTAAAGTTGCGCCAGAGTTCGTAGCTGGGATGAAGCGCCCGTAACGCTTTCAATACCAGGGCAATCAGGCGCCACGGCCGAAAGCCATCGTGCTCATAGCTAGAATCATCGACATGAATTTGCACGCCGGCGCACAGCTTTCCTGCGTATTTGTGAAATGTCGGCTCGAACCAGCACTCGCGCAGGCGACAACCGCGCATCCATTGAGGGTTAAGCGCATTCATTCTTGCGAGCAGGTGGCGCGGCTCGATCTCCGGGGCGCCAAATAGTTCCAGGGGCCGGGTTGTGCCGCGCCCTTCCGATAGAGTGGTGCCTTCGAACATAACAGTTCCGCCGTAGCAGCGTGCCATCGACAAATTGGCCGCGTTCGGGCTCGGGTTGACCCAAGCGCGTTCACCGACGGGCCAGCCAAATCCCGGCGACTGGTAAGGTTTCCAACCCTGCAGCTCGATGATGTGGCATTCCAGATCAAGTTTCAGTTTGCCCACAAACCATCTTGCCATCTCGCCGAGACTCAAACCATGGCGCATCGGCAGGGCTCCAGCGCCGACAAAACTTTCCCACCCGGCGCGCAGCCGCAGCCCTTCGACCGGACGGCCCACGGGATTTGGCCGATCGAGTATCCAGACTATTTTTTTATAGTGAGCCGCGGCTTCGAGCATATAAAGAACCGTCGTAATGAACGTGTAAATCCGACAGCCGACATCCTGAAGATCGACCAGCAGCACATCGAAGCTGTCCATCATTGTCGGCGTTGGCCGGCGAACCTCGCCGTACAGGCTAAAAACCGGAATCCCGTGCACCGGGTCATGAAAATCCAGCGATTCGACCATATTGTCCTGCTTATCGCCGCGCAGCCCGTGCTGAGGACCAAAAGCAGCGGCTAACGTGATGTCAGGAAGCGCAGCCAGGGCATCGAGCGAATGAACCAATCGGTGTGTCACAGACGCGGGATGCGCAAGCAGAGCGACGCGCTTATTTCGCAACGGCTTACGAAGCTCCGTACTTTCGAGAAGCCGATCGATGCCAAAGTTCATGAGGGGCTAGGGTTCGGCGGCGGCGCCACGAACCACGGGTTCGAGCTCCAGTGCGAAGCTTTCCGAGTGATGAAAGTCGGGCTTACCCGGCGGATGTCTCAGCGCCCAGTAGGAAAGCGATCCGTCGAGAGTTTCGATCACGCTCGAAATTCCGATACACAATTGGACTTCGCCCTCGAGTCCGGGAAAGCGATCTATCTCTATGGCAGCGCTAAGCTCGAAAATGTCTTCGCTGCGCTCGGCAACGATTTTCGGTTCGAATCCATCGCTCGTATAAGCCGAACCATCGCGATAAGCTCGAAACGAGTAGGCTGCCCATTCTCCCGAAGGAGAAAAATTGAATTCGTAATACTCGGCATCGTTTTTCGCGCCGATAAACGCTTCAAAACAAGTCCGCCGCCATAAACAATCACCTCGGCGAAGTGACTCGAAAGCTGGAAGCCACAGGCGGTCTAGCGCTCCCTTGACCGTATACCCAAGATTGAGAAACTTTCCGGGCAGCCAGGTGATGACTGTCGTGAAGCTCGCGATGGCGGCGCACAAAGTATCGGGATGGCAGTGAAGGACGGTATCGGTTTTTTTCGGTGCTCGCATGAAATCCGATGGGAAAAAATCCTGTGGTTTACAGGCGTAAGACTCCAATGATCAGTCGAGTGTGGATTGTTATCGGTATTAACCGCGCAGGGTGAAACTGTCAAGTCAATTCTCAGCTTGACACATCGGCAGCGCAAACTTACAACTGCAGGAGTCATGAATCAGGAGAAAGAAATGGTGTCAAACGGCTCAGAAACTCCGGCCTTCGACTCCGATGAGCTTCAAGGGCTGAAACAAAAATTGGTTGACGGCTGCCATATTCTCGACGGCGAAGGCATCACAGACGGATACGGCCACGTCAGCATACGCGTACCCGGAACCGAGGCCTTTGTCACCATTGCGGCAGTCAGCCCCGGGTGTGCGACCTTGGAGCGGCTCGTGATGCTCGACTTCGATGGCCGATATCTCGGCGGCCAGAACGCTCCGCCGTACGAGTGGCCAATTCATGCGTGCATTTTCAAGGCGCGTCCCGACGTGATGAGTATTTGCCATACTCATTCGAAATGGAGCTCGCTTTTCAGCATTTTGCGCGGTGGCCTGCCGCCGATTCACATGTATGCGAAGTTTCTGCCTCCCGGCGGCCCGCCGATCTATCCAGCGGCTGGGCTCATCGGTACAGTCGAGCGCGGTGAAGCACTGGTTAGGACTCTGCAGGACAGCGCGGCGGTTTTGTTGCGCGCGCACGGTGATGCTGTGGTTGGAGCAAGCCTTGAGCAAGCGATTTTGCGCACGCTTCAACTAGCCTTTCTGGGAGAGCTGGCACACATGGCCGTCGTTCATGGCGAGCCGCTCTATATAACTGGAGAGGAGTTGGCCACCTTCGCCGCCGATCAGGCGTTCCCCGCGCGCCCATGGGAATATTATCTCAGTCGCATACGCGAGCGGCGATCTTCTTGACAGCCCCGACACCGACGCATAGATTCGCCGAACAGAGAGACGGATCTGCCATCAAGGGGTAGTCATGGCTGGCAATCGCAAAGACGTCCCAAAAATCGACTCTTCCGAATTGAAAGAGTTGACGGAAAAACTAATTACTGCGTGCCACATTTTGGATCATGAAGGCGTCACCGACGGGTACGGTCACATCAGCGTGCGCGTCCCGGGCGCCGAAGCTTTCATTACGATCGCCAATGTGAGTCCGGGCTGTGTTACGCGCGATCGACTGATCATGCAAGATCTCGATGGGAATCATTTGGACGGCGCCAAAACACCACCCAACGAGTGGCCGATCCATTCCTGTATTCTCAAAGCGCGGCCGGAAATCGTCAGTGTCGCGCATACTCACTCAAAATGGAGCACGATCTTCAGCGTTTTGCCCATCAAGCTAAAACCCATGCACCACTACGGCAAATTTCTCTCCGCGGAAGGTCCGGCGGTGTATCAAGGCGTGGGTTTGGTGCGCACCGTCCAACGAGGCAACGAATTGGCTGCCGCGCTTGGCAAAGGTCCGGTGGTTTTGATGCGTGCTCATGGCGATGCTGTTGTCGGAGAAAGCGTCGAGCAGGTGATCGAGCGCACGACCCGGCTCGCCATGCTTGGCGAGTGGAATCATCTCGCGCTTTTGCATGGCGAGCCAAAATATCTCAATGCGGAAGAGCTGAACGTTTACAACGAAGACCAGCGCTTTCCAATGCGCGGCTGGGAGTATTACGTGAGCCGGCTCGGAGAAGGAAAATAGGATTGGAGTGATGGAGTGTTGGAGTACTGGAGTACTGGAGTGTTGTTTCAGCCATCACTCCACCACTCCATTACTGCAGCCACAATGAAATCATTTAGGAGGACGGTAACATGACGTCTGCGGAATTCGTGCAGCAACTGAAAAAAGACAT
>DATIEH010000151.1:0-2549 GCA_035455905.1 Binatia bacterium
AATTAGTGGTTCCTTTGCTGACGATACAATTATCGTCATAAGCCATTTGACTCTTTTGCTTCGATCGTAACTCGTAGATCTGGTCAGTGCGTAATGACGGCATTACTCGGCTCATGCTGCTCCGACGCATGTTCCGGACGAACGCTATTGCCAGCGCCCAATTTAATAACGCGATCTTTAAACTGATGCAGGTCTTTCGTTGAATTTCGTGTATCGACGACAAGCTTTGCCGCCTGCACGATATTTCGAAAGTCATAGCTGCTGTGATCGGTGAGGATAATAACGCAATCGTGTTTCTCGATTTCCGCTGGTAAGGCATCGATTGACTTAAGGATGCTGGAGCCCAAACGTAGCGTTGTTACGAACGGGTCATTATAAGTGAGGATAGCTCCCTTGTCCTTGAGCAGCCGCATCACGTCAAGCGCTGGCGATTCACGACAGTCGCTCACGTCCTTTTTGTAAGCTACCCCGAGCACCATTATTTTCGATCCGCGGATGCTTTTTGAGAACCGATTGAGCCCATCGGCCACCATACTGCAGACCACTGAAGGCATCATCCCATTGATTTCTGCAGCGAGTCCGATGAACCGAGCCTGAAAATTGAGGGCCTTGAGCTTCCAAGCGAGATAGTGGGGATCGATTGGGATGCAATGCCCACCGAGTCCGGGTCCCGGATAGAATGGCGAAAATCCAAACGGCTTCGTCGCAGCAGCATCTATAACCTCATAAACATCGACTCCTAAAACGTCGCACATGAGCGCGAGTTCGTTAACCATGCCGATATTGACGCTGCGGAAGGTGTTCTCCAGCAGCTTGACCATCTCAGCGCATTTCGTGCTACTGACTGGAATGACTCTTTCAATAAACTGCGAATAAAACAGGCGAGCCGTTTCTGTGCAGGTCTCAGTAATGCCGCCGACAATCTTTGGGGTATTCCGCGTCTTAAACTTTGCATTGCCCGGATCGATTCTTTCCGGAGAAAAAGCCACACAAAAATCCTGTCCAATTTTTAGTCCGGAGCTTTCAAGCTCAGGAGCGATCAGTTCATCGGTGGTTCCGGGATAAGTGGTGCTTTCTAAAACAATTAGCTGGCCCTTGTGCAAATGCTTTCGAATCTCTTCTGTGGCCGAGAGAATGTATGAGATATCGGGATCACGGCTCTTGCTGAGCGGTGTAGGTACGCAAATGCTCACCGTATCGGCTTCAGCCAGGGCGGCAAAATTCGTTGTGGCCGTAAACTTTTGCCCGGAGATAGCGTCGGCGACCGTCTTTTCTGATACATCGAGGATGTAAGACTTTGCCTGATTGAGCAGGGCGATTTTTTTCTCGTCGAGGTCGATGCCGATCACTCTGAAACCTGCCGCGGCGATTTCCATTGCGAGCGGCAACCCGACGTAACCGAGCCCGATAACCGCCGCCGTCGCATTCCGGCTCTGAAGCTTAGCTTTCAATTCGATCAATTTACGAGACCTCCCATGTTTTGACTGAGGTTTTGCTCGCAGCGCGCATCACTTTAAAGTCTTGCGGGCGAATGGTGTATTTTTCCAACAGCTCATACAGATTGACTCGGCTGATCCCCAGTTCTCGGGCCGCGCGGCTCACGATTCCGCCGTTACGGTGCAAAGCCTTTTTAACAAAATCCATTTCGATGGCTTTTTTTGCGAATTTGAGATTGACGTCGGTTGGAATTTGATCCAGCGCAAAGCCGAGATCACTTGGTTTGAGAATGGCGCGCGAACTGAGGACAACTGATCGGCTAATCAGGTGCTCCAGCTCTCGGACATTGCCTGGCCAGCGATACATAAGCAACGCGCCTTCGGCTTCGGGAGAAAGCGCGATCGGCGGCTTACGATGCTCCTTGCAAGATTTTTTCAAGAAGTATTGTGCCAGCGGAATTATGTCTTCTTTGCGCTCGCGCAGCGGTGGCATCTCGAGCGGTACGACTTTCAATCGATAGTAGAGATCTTCACGAAACAAGCGGCGTTCCATGTCCTTTTTTAGATCGCGATTTGTAGCCGCGATGATTCGTACATTAACTTCGATTGGCTGCGTTCCGCCGACGCGCTCGATTCTGCGATCCTGCAGGAACCGCAGAAGCTTTACCTGTAGCGGCGGCACGAGCTCGCCGATCTCGTCTAAAAACAATGTGCCGGTGTGCGCTAGCTCGAACTTGCCCCGCTTTTGAGCGTGTGCGCCGGTGAATGCTCCCTTTTCGTGGCCGAACAATTCACTCTCGAGCAGATTTTCCGGGATGGCTCCGCAATTTACCACGACAAACGGATTGTTCTTTCGTTGACTGTGAGCATGAATCGCTTGAGCAACAACTTCCTTGCCGGTGCCGCTTTCGCCGCAAATTAAAACGGATATGTCGGAGACTGATACACGCTCGATAAAGCGAAATATTTCTTTCATGCATTTTGAGCTTCCGACCATGCCGTAAAAACCGTCGCCCATAACTTGTTCATTTTGATTGATTCGCTGCTGCAGGTTGTGAACATGGAAGGCGCGCTGAATGATCACTTTTAGCTCATCGAGCTTTATGGGTTTGG
>DATIEH010000152.1:0-2934 GCA_035455905.1 Binatia bacterium
CCAGGTGTATCGAGAGATCAGCTCGCACCATGACGTGACCCTGGTCGAAGGCGCTGGCGGTCTCATGGTGCCGCTTCTGCCGAGCTTCACGTATGCGGATTTTGCCCATACCGCTAAACTGCCGCTTATCGTTGTCGCCGCGAACCGGCTGGGGGCGATCAATCACTTAATGCTGACCTTGGAGCATGCGCTCTGCAAAGAAGTGAGCGTCATCGGTTACGTGCTCAACCGCCCAATCGAGCAAATATCACTCGCGAGCGACACCAACCGAGAAGTTCTGCTCAACTTGACCGGTGTTCCGTGCCTCGCCGAGTTACCGTTTCTCACGAGTGCCGGCTCTGAAGGCGTGTTTCCGATCGAGCAATTTGAAAAAGAATTTGCGCTTCGGCTGATCGAACCATTTCTATCGTTATCATGAAGCGTCCGATACCCCTAACGAGGTACAGACTTTGCTGAATTCACGACGAGCCTTGGCGATTTTGGCCGGGCTGTTGTTTTGGCTATCCCGAAACGATGGTTTTGCCGCTGACCAGGCAATCATCTCCTACAGCAGCCGGAGTTATGCGTTTTTACCGGCGCAGGTTGCGGTTAAGCAGAATTTTTTCCGTGATGAAAACCTCGAGCCTCTCTTGATCCAAATGCGCAGTCAGGTAACGGTCCCGGCGCTGATCAGCGGCGAAGTCCAGTACACTTTGAGCTTCGGAAATATCATCGGCAGCGCAATGCAAGGCTTGCCGTTCAAAATTCTCGCTGTGCTCACGGATAAGCCGCTGCACAGTCTGGTTGGCCGGCCGGAAATTAAATCCATCAACGAGCTGCGCGGCAAGCGCATCGGGACGCAACGTATTGGCGGCTCCGATCAGCTCGCCGCCGAGGCGATTCTGCAGGCGAAAGGGATCGATCCCAAAGAGGTGCAGTTTGTCACTTTGGGCGGCGACGAACCGGTGCGCGTCGAAATCCTCAAAAAAGGTCTCGTCGATGCGATCTGCACGGTTCCGCCGGGGCCGGTGCGCCTCAGCCGTGAGGGTTACAATGTGCTTGGCGGACCGAAGGATCTCAAAGTCGGCAATCCGATATCCGCTGTAGCGGTTACCGATGCGCGCCTCAAAAGCAGCCGAGAGGAGACCAAAAAAGTTTTGCGGGCGATTCTGCGCGGGTTACGCTTCATGCACGAGCAAAAGGAACAGACAATTCAAATCATGGCGCGGTGGTTGAGCCAGACCCCGGACGTGGCGAAAGACTCCTATGATTCGATTTTGCCGTCGTTCAGCTCCGATGGGGGTACCAGCGACAAAACCTTCGAATTTGCCATCGAATCGCGCCGAGCAAGCGTACGGACGGATAGGCCGA
This sequence comes from Binatia bacterium, assembly GCA_035455905.1. GTDB lineage: Bacteria > Desulfobacterota > Binatia > UBA9968 > UBA9968 > DP-20. Next base: position 1,351 of record DATIEH010000152.1, read on the forward strand.
TAGCGCTATCTCAGATCCGCGATCTCACGCTTCTCAGGGAGGTGCAAAAGGAGTTGCACCTGCAATAACGGGCGTAGTAAAAAAACTGCGTCGCGATTTTCTTGCTCGCGCGAAGCAGAGGCCCGCCTGCAAGCCTAAAGCTTACCGGAAGATTTGAAATGATCGATACGGCTCCTGATCAGCTCGATGAAATCGTGGCTCACCATGTCATCCGCCAGGGATAAAGGCTCGGCACCCAATCGGGAGAGCTGGCTGTTAATCACCCGTAGCGCGACACGCAACCGCCGATACTCCTCGAGGGACTTTCGACAGTTCACCAGTCTATTGTCGATCTGTTCAATGCATTGACTGAGTCTCTGCGCTTCGCCTTCCTGCAACGCCCGCACGAGATGGGCGAAAGGTTGTTCAGGTTTGTTGATTTGTTCCGACATTTGCGATGCTTCCTTTCTAGTTGCTCGATCAGTGGATCCTTACCAGCTCGAAATTTGACGTACGCGTCGTACCATTACGCCGCATCCCGGCCGAGACGTAGCATCGCCGCCTTCAGGCTTGAGCGCATGCGCTCAAGCGCGCGAGCCAAATCGCCAATCTCGTCGCGCGCGCTGACGCAATTTCCCCCCACAGAGGTTTCGAGCTCGCCCATGGTGACTTTGTCGGCAATGCGCGTCAGTCCGACAATCGGTTGAACGATCCAGTGTGCCAATATGAACGACAGAAGCGCGCCGACAAACGGAACGACGGCAACCGCGGCAATAATAGGAATGAGAGCGCGCTGAATCTCCGCATCCAAGTCATCGGCCCAAAATCCCACGTGGACTTTGCCCATCTGCCCCTCGAGAACCGGAACCGAAGTTTCATAGACGGTTCTGCCGTTCCAGCGCCATTCGCGCTGCCCGACTTCACGGCCCGTGATCGGAACTGCTGCCGATTGCAGATCCTCAGGGACTCGGCCAAAAGTTTGGGCGAGGATCTCGCCTTGACCATCTTCCACGTAAGCGTAGGCGACGCCGTCGTTAAGCGTGTATTTGCCGGCCAAGGCGTTGAGCGCGAGGGTATTTCGTCCGGCCACATATCCGGCGGCGGCATCGCTGAAATTGCGCGCTATCGCCAGAGACCGGCGATTGAGTTGATCCCGGAGCGTGCTGCCGGTTAGCTCATAGACCATGGCAATCACGCAAATTCCCAAGATGAACATAACCAATGTATAAATACCGCCGATCTTCCATTTGAGTCCGAAGCGTCTCGATTGACGTTCCATTGGATTTCCTCCTGGCTCGCCGCTCACATCATTTTGAGGGTGGCGATTTCATCGACCATGGTTCTTTGAAAACGGTTACGCATGGTTTCGTTCAGTATTTCTCCGCTCACCCGTAAAACCAGCTCCGCGAGCTTGGCTTGCGGAAATGCCTGAGTTGATTCGCCGAGCGCTGAGATCTGATCGCCGACAATCCGTCTGGCCATGGGTCCCATTGCCTCCGTAGCCGCGCGGGTCAGGCGATCAAAGAACTGGACGGAAACCGCGGGCCCGCCGGTAGCGACTCGCGATAGCGCGATGCGATCCGAGTCGCGCAGCGGAATGATGCC
>DATIEH010000153.1:0-2739 GCA_035455905.1 Binatia bacterium
CGATGGTTTTGCTAGTTGCTCAATTATGGTTTCAAATTCCCTTTGCGGGCTCGTTTATCACCTTGTACGCGGGATTGAGCGTGTTTCTGCTCGCGGCGGTCGGCATGGGATTGCTGCTGTCGTCTGTGGCGAAGACCATGCAGCAGGCGATGCTGTTTTCGTTTTTGTTGATCATGCCGTTCGCATTGTTGTCCGGACTTACGACGCCGGTGAGTAGCATGCCAATGCTGCTTCAATACGTGACGCTGATCAATCCACTGCGCTACGCCATCGATATTGCCCACCGGGTTTATCTCGAAGGAGTCGGATTGGTGCTTTTGGTGCCCGAACTTTGGCCGCTGGCGGTCATCGCGGCGATTACACTATCGGCAGCTTCCTGGATGTTTCGCCATCGGCTCGCGTGAACGTGAGCGACTAGAAGGAACGCAATGAAGTATCTAAGAATGATTGACAAAACTCACAGTCTTGCAGCGCTCCTGTGTTTTTTGGCTGCGGGTTGCAGCGTAGGGCCGGACTACCGTCGGCCGGAAACAGCAGCTCCCGCCGTCTGGCAAGAAGCCCAACAAGGCGGAATCGATACTCAAGCGGCCGAGCTGGCGGAGTGGTGGAAGGAGTTCAAAGATCCCGTACTCGATGGTCTCGTCGAACGCGCCGTAAAGAATAATCTAGACCTGCGCATCGCGGAAGCGCGCGTGCGCGAGGAGCGAGCATCGCTTGCTGCGACCTCGGCAGGACTGTGGCCGACCCTCGATGTTTCTGGTTCCTATAGCCGAAATCGCGCCAGTCAAAATGCCGTCGGTTCACCTACGCAAGGCGCGGTTGTGGCGCCAATCGGCGGCCGCCAGCTGGAACAGAATTTTTTTAAAACCGGTTTCGATTCCAGGTGGGAGATTGACGTGTTCGGCGGCACACGCCGGCAGATCGAGGCTGGCGAGGCGATCCTCCAGGCTTCGATTGAAGAGCGGCGCGGCGTTCTTGTGACGCTTCTTGGCGATGTCGCAAGAAATTATATCGATCTGCGCGGTCTGCAGCGCCGGCTCGCGGTAGCTCAGGAGAATTTGCGAGCGCAGCAAGACACGCTCGGTTTGACCAAGGTCCGGTTCGATGCCGGGCTAGCCAGCGACTTTGAAGTCGCGCAATCAGAGGGCGAGGTGAACACTACCGCAGCGCAGATACCCGCCTTGCAGAGCGCCCTGAAGCAGGCGGCATACCGGCTCGATGTTTTGCTCGGAACTCAGCCCGGTACGAGCTGGGATGAGCTGGCGAAGACAGCTCCGATCCCTGCACTACCACCGCAGGCGCACGTTGGGCTGCCGGCGGATTTGCTCAGAAGGCGGCCGGACATCCGCAGCGCCGAACGCCAGCTTGCTGCCGCGACCGCTCAAGTGGGCGCCGCCACGGCGGATCTCTATCCCAGGTTTTCGTTGCTAGGAAATATTGGCTTACAGAGTGTCAGTGCGAGTGATTGGTTCTCTGCGCAAAGCCGATTTTGGTCTATCGGTCCGACGATCAGCTGGCCGGTCTTCGACGCGGGTCGAATTCGCGCAACCATTGAAATCCGCAACGCCCAACAGGAACAAGCGCTCGGACAATACGAGAAATCGGTACTGACTGCTTTCGAAGACGTTGAAAATGCTTTGGTCAATTACGGCAACGAACAAACTCGCTATCGGTCCTTGCTCGAAGCCGCGGCGGCCAATCGCCGAGCACTGCAAATGGCCAATGATCTCTACATCCAGGGATTGGTGCCATTTCTCAATGTTTTGGACGCACAGCGCACGCTTTACGCAACCGAGAGCGATCTGGCTCAGAGCGAAGCGAACATGGCATCGAATCTTGTGGCGCTTTACAAAGCGCTGGGCGGTGGTTGGGAAACCGACTGAAACAGACCGCCCCGAATGCGTGAAATTCGTCCTTGCTGCTCGCCACGCATTGGATGAAGCATATCGCAAAAGACCCCGACCGACGGCGCGATAAATGCACCAGTGCCTGAAAATGGCAAGTGATCTGCGAAATCTTTGGGTCATGGTCTCTTGCCGTGTATGCCGGTTTGATCTATTTACAGGAGACGGTTGAAGACGTATCTGAAATTGAGAGGAGAGGCCAAATGAAGGACGGATTTAAAGTAATCGATGCAGATCGCCACATCCTGGAGCCGAGCGATCTTTATCAAAATTATTTACCGGAAAAATTCAAAAACCGAGTTCGTTTGGCCGGTCCGAATCAAACGGTGCGAGAAGTCGACGGGAAACCGGTATCCGACTCCGCGCAGCGACCCGGCCGAGCCATGGAAGACTTCGGCTATATTTTCTCGTCTTCAAAACGCTGGCGTGAATGTTTTGCGGATGCGTATGCGAACAAATTCGATCCGGCCTCGAATCTTCGCGACATGGATCGCGAGGGGATAGACGTCTCAGTACTCTTTCCAACCATCGGTCTGTACATCATGTGGCGCGACGATATCGATCCGGAGCTGAGCGCCGCGATTTGCCGTGCCTATAATACTTGGCTCGCCGACTATTGCGATTACGACCGCAAGCGATTGTACGGTGTGATGCTTTTGCCTTTGCAAGATCCGGTGCGTGCCGTGGCGGAATTGAAATATGCTCGTGAGAAATTGGGGCTTGTGGGAATTTTCTGGCGTCCCAATAAATTCGGCGGCCGCACCTTTGCCAGCCCGGAGTATTACCCGATTTACGATGTCTGTTCCGAGCTCGGCGTAACGATTTGCGTGCATGA
>DATIEH010000154.1:0-3784 GCA_035455905.1 Binatia bacterium
GAGCCGGACTGGGGGATAACGCCGAACATCAAACGTCGAACTGGAGAGTGGTCTCGGCAGAAAATTATGAACCGCAGGACGGACGCGATGTCTACCGGTTCTTCGAGTTGTTCGATTTGCCGAATATCCCGAACATTGACGCGGTACTGAGCGCGGCGATGGAAGGAAAAGTGCGGATCACACCGCCGATCAAACCATTCCTGGAAGAGAAAATGTGGTTCGCTCTTTTCTGGCTGAAGCCGCTGCGGGAGTTTTGGCGGCGCGAACTGGGTGAAAAATATTTTCTGAAACTACGGGAAGTTATTCCCTACACTTGGTTGCTCGACCCAACACCTCTACCGCAACACGCTGTCATTCCACGGCTGGAGATCCATGACTGGCGTGAGGCGACCAGGTTCAGCCAAAAAGAGCGCGACTTACTTTTGAAAGTGAGCGGGTTCTCGCCCCTCGGTTGGGGTAGCCGCGGCGTCGCCCTCGGCGCCGATTTGCCACACCATGAATGGGAGAAACGAATCGAACACGCGCTCGACAACTTTGCCGGGCAGCCAACTATTTTGCAGCAATTCCACAAAGGTAGCCTGTTCGAGCATCAATATTACGATGCGAGTGCGCAGATGCGACCACTGAAAGGTCGGGTCCGCTTGTGCCCGTACTATTTTGTCGAAGGCGATCGGGTCCGGATGCGCGGCGCGCTAACGACAATTGTGCCGGCCGACAAGAAACTGATTCATGGGATGCGAGACGGCATCATGGTGCCGACACGCGTTCAAGAATCCTAAGCGGAAGCTTGGAAATTAGCGCCCTCTCGCGGTCCTTTCCGAGAGCTGTGAGTTTTAGCGTAGATGCAAGCTTCGTGATAGAAAAACTCGACTGCTTAAAGCAGTCAAGCTTTGTGACTCTCTGAAATAGTTTTGACGGTTATTGCTGTCTTGGCAGGGATGCAGAGCTAGGCGGATCGAGCACGCCCTTGCTGACACTCGGACGGACTTTACCGTTGGCGAGCTCGATGGAAAAAATGGATGCCTGACTTTGTTTTTGCCATCGCCGGGCGGAGCCGCCGAATCTACATGACTGATTGTTTCCATCGTCAAGGTGCTGCAAGATTTCCGCCGATTGGGAAGCGATGCCTGCCGGCGAAACAATTGAATCGTACGTCCCTTCACGGTTGGATCGGTTGCCGTGGAGCCGATGGCATTGGCTGATTGTTGTCGGTCTCGGCGCAACCTGGATTCTCGATGGGCTCGAAGTGACCTTGGCCGGCGCGCTCGGCGGTGTCCTTACCCGGCCGGATACTTTGGACCTGAACCCCGTCGAAGTAGGTGCCAGCGCCACATATTACCTGACTGGCGCAGTAATTGGTGCGCTCCTTTTTGGATATGGGGCGGACCGGTTCGGTCGAAAGAAGTTATTTTTCATCACCGTGGCAGTTTACCTTTTCGGAACGGCGTTAAGCGCTTTCTCCTGGAACTTTGCAAGTTATGCCATTTTCCGTGCTCTAACCGGCGCGGGGATTGGCGGTGAGTACGCCGCCATTAACTCGGCTATTGACGAGCTCATCCCAGCACGGGTTCGGGGACGCGTCGATCTGATGATCAACGGCTCGTACTGGATCGGCGCGGCGCTGGGCGCAATCGGCACGCTCGTCTTGCTCGATCCAGAGCGATTACCAGTCTGGTTGGGATGGCGCTGCGCTTTTGGAATTGGCGCCACTCTCGGTTTGGTGGTGATTTTCTTCCGGCAATGGATACCGGAGAGTCCCCGCTGGCTGATGATTCACGGCCGCAATCACGAGGCCGAACAGATTGTTGGTGAGGTGGAACGATTGGTGGCGCGGGCCCGGCTGTGGAGCCGCCAGACCTCTTGCCTGGCTTCTGAAAGTCCGCAGGCGAGACGCCCGCTTGCCCCGCAGACAAGATGTCCGCGCCCCGACGATGAAGTGTTGCGGACGCGGATCCGGACGCGAACACACACACCATGGCGCGAGATCTGGAATGCGATCGTTCACGAACATCGGCAACGTTCCATACTCGGCTTTGTTCTCATGCTTACTCAGGCGTTCTTTTACAATGCGATCTTTTTCACCTACGCGCTGGTGTTAATGAAATTTTACGATGTGCCGGAGCAGAATGTTGGCGGCTACCTGCTGCCGTTCGCGATTGGCAACGTGCTCGGGCCGATCGTGCTCGGACACCTCTTCGATACCGTGGGGCGCAAGAAAATGATTGCCATTACTTATGCGCTGGCCGGACTTTTATTGGCGCTAACCGGATGGCTCTTTTACGCGGGCTTGCTCAACGCCGAGACGCAAACCCTGGCGTGGTCAATCATTTTCTTCATCGCTTCCGCCGCGGCCAGTTCCGCCTATCTCACCGTGAGCGAGATATTCCCATTGGAGATTCGCGCCTTGGCCATTGCCATCTTCTATGCGATCGGGACGCTGGCCGGTGGAGTAGGCGCGCCGATTTTGTTTGGATGGTTGATCGGGACCGGATCGAGTGTGGCGCTGTTTGCCGGTTATCTGGTAGGCGCCGGCTTGATGATGGTGGGTGCATTAACCGAGGTGCTAATCGGGGTACCGGCCGAGCGAAAGTCGCTCGAGCACATTGCCGCGCCGCTATCGAGTCGACTCTGATCGTATTAGACGAAGCGAATTCGTTAGCTGAAGATGCGCGGAAGCGCGTCTCTCCGTCTGTAGCCGCCTCCCTGCGGGGGGCGCGCACGTCGCTCCCAGGGCGACCGGCTACATGTTCGCTCAGGACTGGTCTGGTCGGCATGAGTGCTTACATTGTGTGAAAAGTTAAGCGTATGAGTGAACCGATCGTCATCGCCAAGGCCGGCAAGGATTCCGTCGAGCTCCTTCCGCAAATGGCAAACCGCCATGGTCTCATCGCCGGCGCGACCGGCACGGGTAAAACGGTGACGTTGCAAACGCTGGCGGAAAATTTCAGCGCGCGTGGCGTCCCGGTTTTTATGGCCGACGTGAAAGGCGATCTCGCGGGGATGAGTCAGCCGGGCGGGAACAATCCGAAGATCGTAGAGCGCGCCAAAGAACTCGGGCTATCAGATTTCAAAGGCGAATCGTGCCCCGTCGTGTTTTGGGATGTGTTGGGCGAGCACGGGCATCCGGTGCGCGCGACTGTCTCAGAAATGGGGCCGCTCTTGCTAGGACGTTTGCTTGGTCTTAACGACACGCAGGAAGGCGTCCTTAATATCGTTTTCAAAATCGCCGATGAGAGCGGACTGCTTCTGCTCGATCTGAAAGACCTGCGCGCAATGTTGCAATACGTCGCGGATAACGCCGATCAGTTCAAAACTCAATATGGCAATGTCTCGACTGCGAGCGTCGGCGCGATCCAGCGAAATTTGCTTCAACTCGAGACACAGGGCGCGGACAAGTTTTTCGGCGAACCCGCACTCGATCTCGACGATTGGATCCAAACCCAAAACGGCCGCGGTGTTGTCAATATTTTGGCGGCGGAAAAGTTGATGCAGCAATCGCCGGCGGTCTACGCGACATTTCTTTTGTGGATGCTTTCGGAACTATTCGAGCGGCTTCCGGAAATCGGCGATCCAGAAAAACCGAAGCTGGTTTTCTTTTTTGATGAAGCGCATTTGCTGTTCACAGACATAGAGCCGGCAGTCCAGCAGAAAATTGAACAGATGGTGCGGTTGATCCGTTCCAAAGGGGTCGGTGTTTACTTCGTCAGCCAGAACCCGCTCGACATCCCAGACGTTGTTCTTGGCCAACTCGGTAATCGCGTTCAACACGCTCTACGGGCGTTTA
>DATIEH010000155.1:0-3591 GCA_035455905.1 Binatia bacterium
CCTAATGACACCGCGAAAATACCCGCCACCACGAGTGCGGCGCCCGCGAGTTTGCGTCCAGTAACGGTTTCGATATCGCGCGCCATCACTGGCGTGAGCAGCGAAACAAATACCGTGTAGCTATTGATGAGCGGCGCCACGATCGATACCCGCTCCATACTGTAGGCGAGATACATGAATAAAAAAGACCCGCCGGTAAACATTCCCGACGCGACGAACCAGCGGGTAATCGCAGCCGGAGGCCATTGAAATTTTTCTCTCTGCACATAGCGGGTAATGAGAAATATCTCCATGGTTGAGGTCAGAGCGGCAATGCCGGCGGCGAAAATAGGTTGTCCTCCGCCGCCAGCTAATCCCCAGCGCACGGCAATATCCTTCATCGAGAACAATAGCGCGCAAAGAAAAGGATAGATCAATTCCGTCTTTCTGTAGGAACTCTGAACCCGGCTCCAGGAAACTACCGCCAGCCCGGCGACGGTCAGAAATACGCCCAGTAGAACCATCGGCGGCGGGCGCTCGCCGAGAATCAGGATCGCCAGAATGGTTGAAAACATCGGCGTGGTGTTCACGATAGTCGAAGTAATCGAGCTTCCCAAGGTCCGGATACCGCGAAAGCTCAATACCCGCGTTACTCCGGGCACGAATAGACCAACGGCAACGAAGATCAGATTATCGGGCGCCAACCATTGAGTATGGGAGTTCAGAAAAAAATGCGCTGCCAGCAAGAACACGCAATTGGCAGCGATGGTGATCCAGGCGCCCCACGGCGCCTGCCCGGCATGATAACCGCGCTGCGCCAGCAGACTCGCGATGGCGAAACAGAATGAAGTTAAAATGCCAAAAAAGATCGGCAGCATCGAGCGAGTTGTTTCCCTTCAAGCGAATTTTCGACTACAGTGCCCGTAATCGATACCGCGCTCAACCGCATTGATGCCGGCAAAAAACTTTTCCACGGTGCGCCGAAGACTTCTCACCTGGTACAAACACCATCAGCGTAATCTGCCCTGGCGAAAAACCGCTGATCCTTACGCGATCTGGGTTTCGGAGACCATGCTGCAGCAGACCCAAGTGAAGACGGTAATTCCGTACTACGAACGTTTCTTGAGCCGTTTTCCCACGGTCGAAGCCTTGGCGCGAGCGCCGCTCGATCGCGTCTTACAGGCTTGGGCTGGACTAGGCTACTACCGGCGCGCCGAAAATCTGAAAGCCGCCGCGCGCCAGATGATGCGCGACTATGGGGGTAAGCTTCCCGAAGACTATGACCAACTGCGCGCCTTGTCGGGGATCGGGGATTACACTGCCGGCGCGCTCTTGAGCATCGCCTTCGGCAAAAATTATCCGGCCATCGACGGCAATACCACACGTGTATTGGGACGCCTCGCTTCGACACATAGCAAAACGAAAATTCGCGTTCTGGCAGAGAGACTGGTGAGCGGGAAGCGGCCCGGTGATGTGAATCAAGCTCTGATGGAGTTAGGGGCGACGCTGTGTCTGCCCAAAACACCCGACTGCGGCGCATGCCCGCTCGGACGCGAGTGTCGGTCGCGCTCTCGTCATGCGAGGATTTCCGCTCCCCGTCCAAAACGGATCAGCTTCACTGACGTCGTCTGGCCGGTGGGCATCGTCCGCTCTCGCGGCAAAATTCTCCTACGCCGCCGCAGCGCCGGTAAATTGCTGGCGCGGTTATGGGAGCTACCAGGCCAAGAGACCCCAAGCCGAGGCGATGCCGTGCGTGCCCTGCGTCGAGAGCTGCGTGATTTTGCGATCGAATCGCGTAACCGGCGCTCGATCGCTGAGATTCGCCATAGCATCACCTATCGGCGCATCCGGGCGCCGATTTATTTATTCGAATGTGCAAGTGATAGCATCCCGGCGCAAAGCCAGTGGCGCTGGGTGTCATTGACAGATGCCGAGCGCTATCCGATTTCCGCGCTGAGCAAAAAAGCTCTCGCGCTGTTGGCGGTTCATGAAACGCGTTCTGCTTAAAAGCCTTTTCGTCAGTCTCTTCGTCGGGCTCTGTTTTTATTTCTATTATAGCTTGCCGAATGTGTCGTTGCTGAAGCAGCAAAACCCCAGAACTTCCGCCTTGATGGAGTTGCGCGCCGAGGAATATCGACAAAAGAATATCCGCGCGCCGCGCCGGCAAGTCTGGGTCGCCTACGACGCCATCTCGGAAGATTTGAAAAAAGCGATTTTGGTGAACGAGGATGCCGCGTTCTTCAGCCACAAGGGTGTCGATCTGGAAGAGCTCAAGGCCGCCCTAAAAAAGGACTGGGAAACCATGAGCTTCAATCGCGGCGGCAGCACCATCACGATGCAACTTGCAAAAAACCTCTACTTGAATCCGTCCAAAAATCCTGTGCGTAAAATTAAGGAGATTGTCATTGCGTGGCAGCTCGAGCAGACATTGTCCAAACGGCGAATCTTTGAAATTTATCTGAACATTGTTGAGTGGGGGCGAAATGTTTACGGCGCCGAAGCTGCAGCGCGGTTCTATTTCGGAAAATCCGCGGCTGCCCTCGATCCGCTTGAGGCAGCCACCTTGGCCGCATTGCTGCCAAGTCCGCGCGCCTCGAAAGAACGCAACGTATTAGCTCGGAGAAACCTGATTCTCGGCCGACTGGTAAGCGTCGGCTACATCAGCAACGAAGAATATCAGCGTTCCAAAACAATCCCCCTTTTCCAGAAAGTCGAAGAAAGAGTTCCCGAGTTGCCCCGGGACGATTAAGCCGAATCGATCGACTTTCATTAATCTACCCCGGCTCGAAGCCGACCCATTTTGTTGGAGTTGATCGACTTTCTTGGTTTTTCGCCATTCCGGCACACCGGCTGGAGTTTATCCTGAGCAACATCGAAGTGCCGACATGACTGCCTTTTTTCGTCTTAACGCAGAGGATTTCCAGAATCTCCGAGATAGAGATAAAACATTTCTCCGCTAGAAGCGTCTAATGGCTTAGGAGGGTCCGGAGGCGGTGGCCGCCGAAGGGCCAAAAAGAGATGGAAAATAACAAGATCCCTAAACTCGAAACCAGCCTGAGTGAACTCGTAGCGGCGGCAGGCAAGCTAGCGTTCGAATATTCCGAAAACGGCCAGGAAGCCTATCATCTGGCCCGCGTCGCACTCGTGGAGTTTATCAAGAAATCCGCGCATCCGGTCGATTCAGACAGCGACTTTGCAAGTCCCCCGTCGCCTTCCGACCGGCTTCATTAGTCCTCCTGCTCAAATTCCAGGCAATGTCGGCACTGGGCCATGGTTCTGGCCCAATGCGTGGCGTAAGTTCGTCAAGCGCAACCAAAGCGGCTACTGCGCCATCTAATAAACTGTGAACCGCGCCACGCAGATCTCCGCGCAACTCGCAATAAGGGCAAACCGGACCTCTCGGCGGGCAATCGGCGCGATCTCGATCGCTTTGTTCGTTGCTGCGGTGATTTTCTGGCCGGGGCTCGGCGACGCCATTTCACTGGGCAAGCATGCACCCGAACTCGCCGGGGAAACTTGGCTTAATAGCAAACCGCTTAGTCTCATCGCGTTGAAGGACCGCGTCGTACTGGTTGAATTCTGGACTTATGGCTGAATCAATTGTCGAAATAC
>DATIEH010000156.1:0-6113 GCA_035455905.1 Binatia bacterium
TCGCAAGCATGGCGATATCGTCCGGGCGCTCGCGCAGCGGCGGCAATTTGATCGGAAAAACGTTTAATCGATAAAACAGATCCTCGCGAAATTGCCCATCACGGATCAATTTTTCCAAATCGCGGTTGGTTGCCGCGATCACACGCACATCGACTTTGCGGGCCTGCGAGCTGCCCACCGACTCGAATTCCCCCTCTTGGATAACGCGCAGGAGCTTGGGTTGCAGATCGACGGGCAATTCGCCGATTTCGTCGAGGAAGATGGTGCCGCCGTGCGCGAGGGCGAAACGGCCGTCCCGTTTCTTGGTCGCGCCGGTAAACGCGCCTTGTTCATGGCCGAAAAATTCGCTTTCCATGAGCGTCGCCGGAATCGCCGCACAGTTAACCTTGATTAGCGGTTTGCCGTGACGCGGACTGGCCAGGTGAATCGCCCGGGCGATCAATTCCTTGCCGGTGCCGGTCTCTCCTGAAATCAGTACGGTGGCATCGGTTCCAGCAACCTCCTTAACATCGTTAAGTACCCGCAGCAGGGCATCACTCCGGCCAATGATCTCGTCGGCACCGACCAGCTCATTCAATTGTTCGCGCAAGTATTCGGCTTCGTTCCTCAACGACTCGATTTTGCGCTCGGCCTTCAAACGGTCGTTGACGTCTCTCAGTACCAATGTGTAAAAGGGCTCGCGCTTTTGATCAAAGCGCGACAGCGTCGCCTCGGCTTGAAAGCTCTCGCCTCCGCGAGCCGTCGCCGTCAACCCGCCGCCGATCCAAAGTGAACGCTGTCCTTCCGGGCGCGTATCGAGATCGATGATCAATCGCGCAAGCTTCTCGCGGGAATCGGGCACAAGAAAATGCGTAAAGGTTTGCCCTGTCAGCATCATAGCGGATGCGCCGAGAACTTTTTCCGCAGCCGGATTGACCTGATTGATTTTGAGATGCTGATCGAGCTCGATGATCGCATCCATCGCGCTTCCTACCAGTCGGCCAAGCTTCTGCTCACGCTCCCGCACCTGCGCTTCCGCCCTCATGCGGCGCAATTCTGCCGCCGCACGCGCGGCGAAAATTTGAAAAAGAGCTTGCGCCCTCGGCTGGGGAGGCATGGGCCGCAGGTCGAGAACCGCCAGATGGCCTAGGATCTTGCCATCGACATCGAGCAATGGCATGCCCATGTAACTCGCCGCACCCACCGCTCTAACGTCCGGATCTTCACCGTAAATATCGAGGAGATTGTCGGGGATATGGATGAAGCAGCGCTCGTTTATGACTCGCTCGCAGGGAGTTCCATTTATCACCATCTCCCAGTCTTTGAGCCATTGACCACCCATCCAGAAAGCCAGTGCCTTCAGACGCCGTGATTCGGGAAAATACTCCGTTACCCAGGCGCCGTGAGTATTTAGAGCCGACGCGAGATTTTTTACCAGGGCCTGGAAAAACTGTTCGCCCGTTTCGGTGGCAGTGCCTTCGAGGATTTTTCTGAGAGCAATATCGAGGTCAATGTCCTGAAGAGGTAGGTTTTCCATCGTCATCGCCTACGGCATCTCGTGACGTCTCAGACTGTCGGTACGAACAAGGCCACATTACCCGGAGGCGCTCCAGGAATTCGATCGAACTCAGGAAGGTCAAAACGGAATATCGTCATCCATTGGCGGTTGACCGCCCATACCGCTCTCGTCCGCGGGAGCCGAATCCATTTGGGACGGGAGCCGGGTTCCTCCGCCCCCGCCGAGGAATTGAATGCGCTGCGCCACAATCTCTGTCACATAGCGCTTAGTCCCGGATTTGTCATCATAGCTGCGTGTTCGAATGCTCCCTTCAACATAAACCTGCCGCCCCTTGGCCAGATACTGACCGCACGACTCGGCTTGCTTTCCCCAGACTACAATGTTGTGCCATTCGGTTCGTTCCTGCCGTTTTCCGTCTCGGTCGTTCCATTGCTCAGAGGTGGCGATCGAAAAATTGGCCACAGCGCTGCCGGTTTGTGTGTAACGGACTTCGGGGTCCTTGCCCAGATTGCCAACCAAGATAACTTTATTCACAGACATATGAATCTCCACCTGCCGGAGGGATTGGCCGGCCCCAAAGTTGAGCCAACTTAACGCCCGCCTTCTGCGGAGTCAATAACGAATTACGAGGTTACGGCAGATTTGCGATCGCGCGCGCCGCTCCGGTCAATTCCAAAATATGCATACCTGTGTTCGCGCGATCTACGACGTAAATGTAACCCCGATCGTCGACTTCAACGTTGTTGGATTGAATTGCGACTTTACAGCTCTCTTGTCCGCCGCTATTGCGCACGCAACGCTTGTCCGTATTCTCCGTGATCGCAGGAATATAGAAGCCGACTTCCTTAGGTCGATACGGATCGCGAATGTCGACTGCGCGCACGCCGGCATTGAAGTAGGTCACGAAAATCAGCCGCTTGTAATAAATCGGTGCAAACGATTCATTGATCGAGTGCGCGCCAAAACGCCCGCCGCGAGCGCAAAAATTGCCGTTTGCTTCCGGTACATCGAAATTCGCCACTGAGAACGGTCTCGTCTCGTCGGTAACATCGGCGAAGAAAACCATGTGGCGGTACTCGTGGCATTCGTTTTGTGTAGCCTCAGTCGCTATCACAACGAAATCGGCGCTTTTCCCCTTCTCCATCGTAGCGAATTCCGGTATTGCCATCCCGAGCACCGGAAACGTCGTATGGGCACCGGTGTTAGGATAAAGTTCAAGCCGGGAAATTTGCGGATACAGGAGATTTTCTGGCGTGGGAGCGAATGGGTCTTTGGAATTGGGGTTGCCTTTGAGAAGTTTATCCCGATCGACAATCTGCAGGGTCCCTGCGGCGCTCGAACCGTAACCGAAATAAACGCGATTACCGAGGCGAATCGGTCCGTGCAGCGATTGTGGAACTGGCTCGCCCTTGGACCCGGGTTCTTGCCCGACTAAACCAAAATCGCGGATGTAGCGGGGTTTTGTTGGATCGCTCAAATCATAAATTTTCACGCCGCGGCTACGCCAGCCCTCGCTTTTCTTAAAGGACACTAGATAGGCGATGCCGGTGTCGCATTCCCACCAGTTTTTGTGAGTAGTCGTTAGTCCGGCAACGATCTTCGTGATCAACGTTGGCTTCGCCGGGTCAGTGACATCGATTATCTCGTGGGCTTCATTGCCAAAGCTCCTGAGCAAGTAAGTTTTTTGCGGATCACCCTTGGGCAAATCCTTGCCGTCGCAGACACGCACCATTTGCGCGCCGCCGGCTTCACCTGCGCCGGCAGCGGAACCGGGAAAATGTGCCAAATACTTTGGCTTGCGGGGGTCCGTCACATCGACAATCGATGTTCCGTTCGGTTCCGTCTTACCGGTCAGCCGATTGAGCACCGAGCCGCCGTGATGGCCGATGTAAGCGATAAATCTGTTCCCTTGATGATGAATCACCGGCTGATACGCAGAGCGCGCCTGCAGATCGTTTAATCCGACCAGATCCATGCTCTTCGCCTCGGTATTGCCGCCAGTACCGCGAGTCACAATATGCGAACAACCGGCAAAAATCAGGAACAGTAACAGCAGTAATATTTTGGCCATGACCTTATTCTCCTCGTAAGCGGCGTTAACGTGAATCCAATCGTCGACAGCGCGAACATATTAAGGCGGGTAGCGACATGTCAATGAAAAGAATCGCCATCTGTTGGGTTCGGCATCACATTGATTTTTCTTATTTGCTCCTCTAGAATTACGTAACTCTTTTCCGAAGTTTGAACGAAACAAGCTCATTTAAATCTTGATGTTCTATTTCCTCCGGCTCACGCTTGTTCTACTCATCACCGGTGTTTTGTCGACCGCCACGATCTTGCTGGGGATGTTCGACCGACATGGCAAACAGGTCTATCGCATTAACCAGTTCTGGACCTGGTTGGTCCTGCGGATCGCGGGCATTTCCCTTACGGTTCACGGGCTGGAGAACATTGATCCCAGCGAGCAATACGTCTTTATGGTGAATCATCAGAGCAACATCGATATTCCGGTCCTGGTTCAAAGCCTGGCTAACTTTCAGCTGCGTTGGATCGCCAAGAAAGAGCTGTTGTGGGTGCCACTTTTTGGCTGGGCGATGTGGGCGACCAAGCATATCACCGTGAATCGCAGCGATCCGAATGACGCGGCGAAAAGTTTGGAGCGCGCCAAGCAGCGGATGGCGGCCGGAATTTCAGTTGTGGTTTTTCCCGAGGGCACGCGCAGCCGCAACGGCAAGCTCTTAGCTTTTAAAAAGGGCGGATTTTTACTCGCTCTGCAAAGCGGTAAAAACATCGTGCCGATCACCATCAACGGCAGCGGTCAACTTCTACCGTCTGGTGAGTGGCGTTTACGTTCCGGCATGGTTGAAGTGACTGTCGAAAAGCCGATCATGACGGCAACGTACCGCGCGAGCAGTGTTCGATTGCTCTCGGATCGAGTCCGTCAAGCGATTGCCGCTCATTTGCGCCTCGTAGAAAACTTCGCTGCTCGCGACGGCGAACCTATGGTCACTCCGAGTGTTAGCCCAGCTTTGGAGAAACGCCAACTCTGAACCCCTTATGGAAACCCTTAAAATAATACCGCTGGGCGGCTTAGGCGAGTTCGGTCTAAATATGATGCTCGTCGAATATGGCGATGTCGCCATTGCAGTTGACTGTGGGGTTATGTTCCCGACCGCCGACCTACTCGGAATCGACCTAGTGATTCCTGATGTGACGTATTTATTAGAGCGGCGCGACAAATTAAAAGCCATCGTCCTCACCCACGCTCACGAGGATCACGTCGGCGCTTTGCCGTACATTTTGGAGCATTTTGATGTGCCGATCTTTGGCACCCGGCTCACCCTCGGACTTTTAGCCAACAAGCTCACCGAACACGAGCTGGAAGATACCGCTGATGTTCGAGAAATTACCGCCGGCGCGCCCTGGGAAATCGCGCCGTTTCGCATCGAAGGCATCCGGGTGACCCACAGCCTCATGGATTGCCTCGCCCTCGCCATCGAGACGCCCGTCGGCACGGTGATCCATACCGGCGATTTTAAAATCGACAACACCCCGATGGAAGGCGAGATGTTCGACTTCCAGACACTCGCTGCGTACGGCGAGAGGGGTGTGTTGCTGCTGCTCTCCGATTCGACCAACGTCGAACGGCGGGGATACACGCCGTCGGAGCGGGAGGTCGGCACCAATCTCGAGCAGATCATCCAACACAGCACCGGAAAAGTGCTGGTCTCGGCGTTTGCGTCGAGTATTCCACGGATTCAACAAGTGATCGATATTTCCGAGCGCTGCGGCCGTAGGGTGGTCTTGAGCGGCCGCAGCATGATTCGAAACGGCCAGGTGGCCGCAGAGTTGGGCTATTTGCACTTGCCAAGGAATTTTTTGACCGAAAGCGAACGTTGGCACGATTTGCCCGCCGACCAACTCACTTTTCTAACGACCGGCAGTCAGGGTGAGCCCCTCTCGGTGCTCCATCGTATTGCCCTGGATGACCACAAGACAATCAAGCTCGAATCGGGTGACACCGTGATCCTCTCCTCGAAGTTTATTCCGGGCAACGAGAAAACGATTTCGAATATGATCAATCACCTCTATCGGCGCGGCGCCGACGTCCATTACGAGAAAGTTTCCGAGATTCACGTCTCCGGCCATGCCAGTCAGGAAGAGCTCAAGACGATGCTTCAGCTCACCCGCCCGCGTTATTTCGTGCCGATCCACGGCGAGTATCGCCATCTGGTGCGGCATCGACGGCTGGCTCAAGAGGTTGGCATCCCGCCATCGAACTGCTTCATTCTGGAGGACGGAGATGTATTGGAGATCGGCGCTCATTCCGCAAAAAAAACCTCCCCCATTCAGGTGGGTAAGGTGTTTGTTGACGGGAGAAGCGTCGGAGATGTCGGCGATGTCGTAATCCGCGACCGCCGCCACTTATCGGAAGACGGTATGGTACTCGTGGTCATGGCGATTCATCAGCAGTCCGGCGAATTAGTCGCGGGGCCCGATTTGATTTCCCGAGGCTTCATGGGCGCACAGGAAAGCGAAGAGGTTTTAGAGAATGCCAAAAAGGTGGTGCTCGAGACTTTGGCGGCCAGCAACCGGGAAACTCGCACGGATCCGG
>DATIEH010000157.1:0-3525 GCA_035455905.1 Binatia bacterium
GTAAACGAACTTTGGTTCCAGGACACTAGATGCCGAGAGTGCGCGCGCGCAAGGCAAGGTAACGCATCTGCAATACTCCGAGCGCGTATTGCCACACGAAGCCGACCAAGCAACGCATCACCGCGTTTATGAGCGCGCCGGTGTCAAGGCATTCGAAGATTACTGGGTCAAGCGCCCACAGCATAGAGATCGTTGGCCATGAGGAACACCGGTACACAAACGAAAAGAAGGCGGAAAGCGCAGTGCATTATCGGCGTTTCCATCCTTACTTTGGCTGCAGTATGCATTCTTACACGGTTTGCCGAGGCGGCAAGCAAGGAACTTGAAAAAGTACGAATCGGCTACTCGGTGGGCGGGCTGATTCCTTTTCCGATCATTGTCGCAAAGGAACATCATTTCTTCGAGCAGGCGGGTTTCGACGTCGAGTTGATCAACATACCGCCGACGATTGCGGTTACCGCGCTAGTCTCGGGCGATATCCAGTACGTGATATTCGCAGGCACGACGCTCAACGCGGCAGTGCGCGGCCTGCCGGTGAAGCTCGTGATGGTTTATAACGATCGCCCGTTATTTTCGTTGATGTCCCGACCCGAGATTCGCTCGATCAAAGAGCTCAAGGGAAAAGTCTTGGGCGTTGCGACGCTGACCTCGGGCGAATCTTTCATGTCGAGGCGATTGCTCAAAGACGCTGGCATCGATGCCGATAAGGAAATGACGTTGCGCGTCATCGGCAACACTCCGGATCGGTTGCAAGCGCTCAGAGCGGGTGCGGTGGATGCAACCACGCTGACGCTCCCCGCCGATATTTATGCCGAGCGTTTGGGTCTTCGAAGACTCGCTTTTATGGGCGATATGCTGGAAAGCATCAACGGCGGCTACGGGGTTTCAGACCGCTGGCTACAGCAACGGCCGGATCAGATTAAAAAGATGATTGCCGTCGCGTTTCGCGGCATGGCGCAGGCGCGCGCTCAACGCCAGGATTCCATCGGACTGATTATGGCAAAATGGAAGCTCGAGCATGAGGTCGCCGAAAAAGCGTTTGAGATGATGATCAAGACCTGGACTGAGACCGGCATATCGTCGGATGCCGCGTTGCAGGCCGGCATCGAAGAAAGTTTGAAAATTTCCAATTCGAAGCAATCAGTCGCGCTATCGCGGGTCGCCGACTTTACTCTGGCGCGCGAAGTGTATCGCGAATTGCAGTCACGGAAGTAGCTCCAGCTGGCAGAGATGACTACCACGAAGTTCACGCAGCCCACGAAGATAAGAAATCAAAGCCTTCGTGTCTTTCGTGCTCTTCATGGTGAGTCAGTGATCGCAGTATGAGCGACGACGAAATTCCTCTCAAACCCACGCGGTTGCGTACCCATCCACACACGACGCGATCGCGCCTGATGCTCGCGGTGGCTTCGCAGCTCGTCAGTCGTAAAGACTTTCCTTATCTTCAGGCGCGCATTCAGCTGCGCGAGCAGGGAGCCGCGGAATGGCCGTTGACGCTGTTTGCGAGCGACAGCCCGGCGACGATTCACGAAGTAGCCGCCGGCAACGTGCAGTTCGCGATCATCAATCCATCGATGATTCTCAAAATGGCCGCGCTCGGGAGCCCGCCCTTCAAAGAGCCGATGCTGCTGCGCGCAATTGCGGTACTGCCGTCATTGGATCAGATGGTTTTTGCAGTGAGACGTGAAACCGGCTTGACTTCATTCCGCGATATCGGCAGGCGGCGATTTCCTTTGCGCCTATCTCTGCGGGCGCAGCCGGATCATTCGCTCCATCTGATTACCGAGCGTGTGCTGTCGGCTGCCGGCTTCAGCCTCGACGATATTGTTTCCTGGGGCGGCAACGTTCGCTACGACGCCGGCATGGCCTACGGTCCGAACCGGATCGGCGCTGTGCTGCGCGGCGAGATCGACGCGATTTTCGATGAAGGGGCGAGCGCGTGGGGCAATATGGCGCTCGAGCTCGGGATGGATTTTCTGTCCCTCGATGAAGATCTTCTGCGAGAGCTCGAAGCGTCCGGTCTGCGCCGCGGCACTCTTTCAGAAGCAAATTTCCCCAAGCTCCAGGCCGGCGTCCCGACGCTCGATTTTAGCGGCTGGCCCATTTACACGAACGCAAATACCCCGGACGGAATGGTCAGCGATTTTTGCCAAGCGCTGGAAGCAAGCAAAGAACAGATTCCTTGGTCTCAGGACAAACCGCTCCCGCTCGGGACCATGGTACGCGACACTCCGGAGGGACACCTCGAAGTGCCACTCCATCCCGCCGCCGAGCACTTCTGGCGTCAGTGCGGCTATCTGCCATAGGTCCGCCGACGGTCGCCCTGATTACACAAATAGGTAATAAGAAAGATTCCTCGCTCGGCTCGGAATGACATGGATGAAATGGGCAATGGAGTGCGGCCAGCTCTGTATCGCTGCCATTCGTGCGACAGAAGACTTCGATGCGGCGGGACCGAATTGACTTAAGCCTCTTGTTTCTTATACTCACCGAGCTTTCTACCCTGAACTAATTTGTGGCACGGAGGGCAGTGCGATGAGTTCAGTTTCAAAAGTTGCGGCGTTGTTGAGTTCCTGGGCTCTATGCTTTTCGTTGAGCACAGTCTCGGTCTGGAGCCAAACGGACGACCGAGCCAAGCTGGTCGAAGGCGCGAAGAAGGAAGGCAAACTGATTTGGTATACTTCGACCAATGTTACCGAATCGAAGCCGCTGCTCGACGATTTTGAAAAGCAGTATCCCTTTATCAAAGGCGAGATCTTCCGGGCCAGCGGTGAAAAAACACTCAATCGAATTATCACTGAAGCGCGAGCGGGACGCTCGGAGTTCGATATCGTAACAATCAGCGAGGTCGATGCACTGATTGAGGCTAAGTTGCTCACGCCCTACCGTTCGCCCGAGGCGAAAAGCTTCATTCCCGACTTCAAAGATCCCAATGGCTACTGGACGGCAATTTATATCAATTATGCGAGCATCGGCTACAACTCCAAGATGCTCAGCGAAAAGGAGGCGCCGAAACAGTGGGAGGATCTCCTCGAGCCCAAGTGGAAAGGCAAGTTCGCCATCGATCAAGAACAATATCCCTGGTTCGGCACCTTGCACAAAGCATGGGGCCGCGAGCGCGCGCAAAAATATATGCGCGCTCTGGCGAAGCAGGACATTCAGTGGCGCAAAGGACATACGCTCATCGCGCAGCTCATGGCTGCCGGTGAATTTCCTCTCGGTGTAATTTACGCGCATCGGGTGGAAGAGATGAAACAACGGGGAGCGCCCGTCGAATGGGTCAACACAGTCAATCCGATCGTGGTCACCGTCAACGCGGCGGGTCTCAGCGCCAAACCGCAGCATCCGAATGCCGCGAAGTTATTCTATGATTTCGTGCTGTCGAAACCGGCGCAGCAGCGGCTGAGAACGCTGCGCAGGATTCCCGCGCGGCCCGACATCGAGCCGTTCTCACCGCGCATGGAGCAATCGAAGCTCAAGTTGCAAGTGGAGCCGGCGCAGACCGGGCCGCAGTTCAATGCGACC
>DATIEH010000158.1:0-6343 GCA_035455905.1 Binatia bacterium
GAGCAGGCGGTCGAAAAAGCCAAAAAGATGGCAGCAGCGTGAGGAAAGCAGTGGGACGAGGCATTCAGCACTAGAAGATCTAGACCTCGCATTCGAAATGGCAGACAAAATTAGACTGAGAGTGGTGACGCCGAGCCGATTGCTTCTCGACGAGGATGTCGACGAAGTGACGGCCCATGGAGAACTGGGTGAGTTTGGCGTCCTACCCAATCACATTGCATTCTTATCGACCCTCGTTGCCGGGGAGCTGAGTTACAAACAGGGCGCGGCACGGCGAACCTTAGTGGTGAGCGGCGGTTATGCTGAAGTTCTGGATAATGTAATGACGGTGCTCGCGCCGACCGCGGAGTTCGCCTCCGAAATCGATGTGAACCGCGCCGAACGCGCCAAAGCTCGTGCGGAAAAGACGATGGCGGAAATCGACCGCGATGGCCCCGAATTTAATCTTGCCGAAGACGCATTTCACCGGGCGGTGGCGCGGCTCGAGGTTGCGGGCAAAGAAGCAAGACGATAGAAAAAGAGAGAGATAAGGAGGACCGTTTTATGGCCGATGCCGCTAAACAAGAACCCGTCGTGACGATGTGGAGCAAGGAATTCACCTATGATCGCTGGATGAAATCGAAGGGCATTCCGATTCACCGGGGTTACTTCATTGAAGACTTGCGTACGGTCGAATTGGAGTGGTGGGAAGAGCGGGGCTGTAAATCGGCATTTATCCAGTTACTCGGGCAGGAGGGCGTGAGCGCCTCCAGGGTTTCGGAAATTCCTCCGGGAAAGTCTTTGCCACCGGTAAAGTTCGCGCTCGATGAAATCGTCTACGTGCTTTCGGGTCGCGGTTTGACCACGGTGTGGGCAGAGGAAGGCAAACCAAAGAAAAACTTCGAGTGGCAGGAACACTCGATGTTTCTGGTACCGCGCAATCATTGGCATGTCTTCAGCAATATGCAGGGCGACAAGCCGATTCGGCTCTTTCACTACAGTTACATGCCCATGGCGATGTCGGCGCTGCCTGAGCCGGATATGTATTTCAACAACCCTTATGAACCCAAGATTACCGTGTCGGACGGGGATTTTTATTCGGAAGCGAAAATGGTTCAGGCCAAAGATGCTGACGAAGGGCTCGGCATGCGCGCATTCTGGTACGGCAATTTTTTTCCCGATATGCGCGCCTGGAACAAGCTCGATGCCAACGAGCGCCGCGGCGCCGGCGGCAAGAGCGTGTTCATGCAATTTCCCAATTCGGAACTAACCGCGCATATGTCGGTGTTCGCGCCCAAAACCTACAAGAAAGCGCATCGCCACGGGCCCGGACGTGCGATTATTATTCCCGCCGGCGAGGGTTATTCGATCATGTGGGAAGAGGGCAAAGAAAAAATCGTCTGCCCGTGGCACGAATGCAGCATGATCACCCCGCCCGACAAATGGTTTCACCAGCATTTCAACGCCGGCAAGGACATGGCGCGTTACCTCGCGCTTCATCCGCCGATGCAGTTCCACGGTCATGCGGAAAAGATCGAAGACCGGGCCAAGGATCAGATCGAGTACCCGAGGGAAGATCCTTTTATTCGGCAGAAGTTCGAACAGGAATTGGCGAAACGCGGTATCAAGAGCGAAATGCCTCCGGAGTGCTACAGCAACCCGGACTATGAATGGTCGAAAGCGATGGGCAAGCAATAAGATAACAATTCTCAAAAAGCGCTTTTAGAGAGTCCCCGCTCCAGTGAGCGGGGATTCTTTATTTCAGAAGGACACCAATAATGGCAGATAGAGGCAAAATCATGCACGACGATATCTATGATCATGATCATCCGGACAATTTCATCATCAAGGAAGATGAAATTGTTACCGATATCGAAGGGCTCGAAATGTTTTCGCTCAAGAGCGTCGGCATCGATATCGGATCTTCGACGTCCCACCTGATCTTCTCCCACATCACGCTGCGCCGCGAAGGCGCGTCGCTTTCGGGAAAATTCAAGGTTACGAACCGCGAGGTGCTGTATCGTTCGCCGATTATGCTGACGCCATATCTCTCGGCCACCAAGATCGACACCGATAAAGTGAACGATTTTATTCACGCGGCATACAAAGAAGCCGGTTTGACTCCTGAGGACGTCGACACCGGCGCGGTGATCATCACTGGCGAGGCGCTAAAGAAGGAAAATGCCCAGCCCATCGTCGAGAACTTTGCGAAATATTCCGGCAAGTTCATTTGTGCCGCGGCGGGCCATAATCATGAAGCGCTGCTGGCGGCTTACGGCTGCGGCGCAGTGGATCTTTCCAAAAGCGAGCACAAAACGGTCCTCAACGTCGATATGGGCGGCGGCACGACCAAGTTCTCGCTGGTCGAAGACGGCGTGGTGACGCAAACCGCTTCCATCAATATCGGCGCGCGCCTGATCGCCTTCGACGATGATGACACGATTACCCGAATCGAACATGCCGGCCGCACGATGATGAAAGAGCTCGGTTACAAGATCGATCTCGGCCAAAAGATCACCGAAAAGATGAAAGAGGATTTCGGCGCCTACATGGCGAAGATTCTTTTCGAAGTCATCGAGGAAGGACCGAAGTCGCCAATGGCAAAATCCCTGATGGTCACGCCGCCGTTCGTCAATTATCGTGGGTTCAAACAGGTGCAGCATATCGTATTTTCGGGCGGCGTTTCCGAGCATGTTTATGATCGCGATCCGAAATCCTACGGCGACATCGGACCGGTATTGGGTAGGAACATGCGCGAGTATTTAAAAAAATTGCCCGGCGGCGTGCTGCGCGAGCCCATCGAAGGAATCCGTGCCACGGTCATCGGCGCCGGCGAGTACACCATCCAAGCGAGCGGCAACACTAGCTACGTCTCGAACGAAAAGGCATTGCCGGTCCATGGCCTAAAAGTGATTCAGGCGCCGATTCGCGACGGCGAATCGGCGAGCGAGGCGCTGCGGCAATCGCTTCGCAAGTTCGATTTGTCCCGTTTCACTTCCGGTCTTGCATTGTCTTTGACGGTGAGCGGTGTACCCGATTATCAGTCGGTCCGGCGCATCGCTGAAGGCGTGGCAGAGATTCTGAAGGATGCCGATGACCCAAAATGCCCGCTCTATTTGACTTTGGATCTGGATATCGCCAAATCCCTCGGCAGTATGCTCAAAGAAGAATTCAAAGTCGCCCGTGATATCATCGCGGTGGACGGGATCGAGGTCGGCGATCTGGATTACATCGACATCGGCGAATGTCTGGGCATCACGGAAGTTATTCCGGTGACGGTTAAATCGCTGATGTTCCCGACCCCCCACGACGACTGATCGGCGCTGTTGAATAAATCCTGAAGGCCTCGCTCTGCGGGGCCTTTGTTTATGTGACCTGCTGATAAATTATTTTTTTCCGCTTACAGCGGTGATATGAGTTTAGCAGTAACTGAGAGGAGCACAGTGATGTCCAAAGCAATGCAGGCGGAACGCAAGATGTGGAGCAGGAGTTATACCTATGATGACTGGATGGAGCGCCAAGGAATTCCAATCTATCGCGGTTACTATATCGAGGATTTAAGAACGCTGGAGCTCGGTTGGTGGGATGCGCGCCAGTGCAACGCCGCTTTTATGCAGCTGGTTGGTCAAGAAGGGATCACCTCTGCGCGGGTAACGGAAATACCGCCGGGAAAAACTCTACCGCCGCTCAAATTCGCCCTCGACGAGATCGTCTATGTCGTCGAAGGGCGCGGCCTAACCACCATTTGGGCCGGAGAAAAACGGCCGCGGAAAACCTTCGAATGGCAAAAACACAGCATGTTCCTTGTGCCGCACAATTACACACACCAGTTCGCCAACATGGCGGGTGACAAGCCCGTCCGCTTGCTGCACTACAACTATATGCCGCTCACGTTGTCCGGCGTGCGCGATGTCAATTTCATCTTCGGCAATTCTTACGAAGGCCCTGACATTCAAAACGAGATGGATTTTTACTCCGAAGCGAAAATGATTTCACAGGCCAATCTCGACGAGTCATGGGGCCGGCGCGCTTATTGGTATGGCAACTTTTTTCCTGACATGCGCGCCTGGGACAAGCTCGATGCCAATGTAAGGCGCGGCGCCGGCGGGCGGAGTGTTTACATCCAGTTCGCCGACTCGGAAATGTCCTGCCACATGTCGGTTTTCGACGCCCGTTTGTACAAGAAGGCACACCGGCACGGCCCAGGCCGGGTGATCGTGATTCCGGCCGGCGAGGGTTACTCGATCATGTGGGAAGAGGGCAAAGAGAAAGTCGTCGTGCCCTGGCGTGAAGCAAGTTGTTTCACGCCGCCCAACAAATGGTTTCACCAGCACTTCAACGCGGGCGGCGAGCCGGCGCGCTACTTGGCGCTCCATCCGCCGATGCAGTTCCATGGCCACGCCGAGAAAGTCGAAGATCGCGCCAAGGATCAGATCGAGTATGTCAACGAAGATCCCTGGGTCCGGGAAAAGTTCGAAAGCGAGCTGGCAAAGCGCGGCCTCACGTCTCTAATGCCGCCACAGACCTACACTAACCCTGATTTCGAATGGAACTGGAAGCCGTTTCTCAAAAGCGCAAAATAGAGATCGCGGAACCGCCGACTTCCTCGATTTACGTGAGGCGTTGAATTGACAGACGCGAGCTTTCTCATTTAGAGTGCCGGCCATTGCACGCTAATTTGATCGACAAAACCATAGGAGGTCTGAAATGATCGTCGAAAATCACGCCAAGGGCAAAATCTTCTGGCCCAATAAGCAGCGCGTCGCGGTTACGATCACTTTCGATTTTCAAGGCGGTGAGCCCGTTCGGCCGGGTCCCAATGGTAAGTTGAATAACGAGGACTATGCCGAAGGGGAATATGGGCCCAAGACCGGCATATGGCGAATTCTAAGAATGCTCGATGAAGCCGATGTGAAAACCACGTTTCTCACCTGCGGCGGCATCGCCGAACGATATCCCGATGCGATGAAAGCGATCACCGAGCGCGGCCATGAAGTCGCGAGCCACGGCTATCACCATGAGATCGCGCGCGATCTCACTCGTGAAGAGGAGCTGGACTGCATCCGGCGCACCACCGACATGCTCCTGAAGCGAACCGGCAAGCGGCCTGTGGGCTGGCGCACCTGCACCCAAAGCGACAACACTGTCGAACTGCTGATGGAAGAAGGCTACGTCTGGAACAGCAACTCCTTCGCCGATGACCTCCCGTTCGTTTGGGAAAACAGCCAGACCCGTTTAGTCGAGCTTCCGCGCCAACCTTTTGGCGACGGCAGGCTTTATGGGCATCAAAACCGCGCCGGCGATCATCCCGAGAATGCGCTGCGTTTATGGAAACGGTTTTTCGACGATTTATACAAGGAATCGGCGCTCGGGCCGCTGTTTACCACGTTCCAACTGCATCCGTACGTGTCCAGCAGATTGGGTAGGACCAGCGCGCTCAAAGAGATGATCGAATACATGAAAGGTCATGAAGGTGTGTGGTTTGCGACCGGCATCGAGATCGCCAACTGGTGGCTCGAGCAAAATTTTTCCGAGCAGCCAGCGCCACTCCGCATCGCTGCGGTATCCTAGAATTTTGTTACTTATCTTTTCGCGAAGCGGAAGACGTCACCCTCAACAGACGTCTTCCGCTCGTTGCTAAAACCCATCGGCTAGTCATTACGAAGTCCTAGATTCGGACAAATAGAAGGCGTTTCGCCAGAAACCGCCGAAATACTTCGTTTAGTCGGCTTTAATGAATGGTCCGCCCGAGCCGCCGGCAATTTGGCGCCATCGGCGACGACGAAAACTTTCAAATAAGGTTAAAGCATAAACTTTGCGCCGCTCTCGCGCGGTCAATTAACTTCGGTTCCGCCAGGATTACTTCCATTCTCGGGAAAAAAGTTTCGCCGCTTGTTCCGTTTTCGACACATCTATGCGCAAGAATCTGGCCCACATGAGATTTTCAAATCACGACCGTGCCGAGCACGGCAGGCAGGCAGGGGCGTACACGTCTGAGTCATGAATCCTCCTCGCCGATACTGGCACATATTCTGCTCAGCGCCGTAATCAGACGAACGATGCTCGGTGGTCCACCAGCAGCTCTGGCAAGGAGGAGTTTATGTTCATAGAGACCTATTACGACGAAACGCGACCTGGTTTCGACAGTACGGGTGAGCGGCTAATCCCATATCCCGAGCTCGTGGGAGAAGAGTTGGCGGCATGGCGGCAATATCTGCCGATTAAGCATGCGTTTGGAATCTATTCGTTGGAGCTCGGCGTACCGGAGCCGGTGTTGTCGGACGTGAGACGCTTGCGAGCAACTCGACTATTCGACCGGCTAGAAATATGGGCCCGCAAAGACCCTGATCCTATGGCAGTGGGA
>DATIEH010000159.1:0-8814 GCA_035455905.1 Binatia bacterium
CGTGCTGGTAGACGTCGGCGGCGGGACGACTGATATCGCGGTCTATCACGACGGCACGGTCAAGCATACGGCAGTCGTGCCGATCGGCGGAAATCATATCACCAATGATATCGCTGCCGGATTACGCACCGCCTTCAACGACGCCGAACGGCTCAAGCAACGCTACGGCTGCGCCCGCGCGTCGATGGTTTCTGGCACTGAGAGAGTCGAAGTGCCGTGTGTCGCCAGTAAAGGAGCCGGCACCATCTCGCGACAGATTCTCTGTGAGATTGTGGAGCCGCGCTTGGCGGAAATCTTCGAGCTGGTGCAAAAGGAAGTCACCAAGTCGGGATACGAAGGATCATTGGCATCGGGAATCGTCGCCACGGGGGGTACGATGCTTTTGGCCGGCGCGGTCGATATGGCCGACCGCTCCTTTGGTCTGCCGGTTCGTTTGGGTACGCCAGCTCGCGTCGGCGGGCTAGTGGATATCATTGATAGCCCGATCCATGCGGCTGCGGTAGGTCTCACGCTTCATGGTGTCAAGCGGCAGGATCGCAGCGCTGCCTTTCGCGTACGCGAGGATAAAATTTTGTCGAAGGTCAAGCATCGGATGTCCGACTGGCTGAGCGATTTCTTCTAATTGGGCGAATAAATTTACTGATTTTAGTGAGGAGGGAAATTTATGTTTGAAATAGTGGAGCAGAATAGTCTCGCCGCCGCACGTATCAAAGTGATCGGCATCGGCGGCGGCGGTGGTAATGCGGTCAATACCATGATCGGCTCGAGACTCTCGGGTGTCGACTTCATGGTGGCGAACACCGATGCGCAATCTTTGCAAGCGAGCCAGGCGCCAGTGCGTATCCAGCTGGGGAACATGGTGACCAAAGGATTGGGTGCCGGCGCCAATCCGGAAATCGGCCGCCGCGCTGCCTTGGAAGATCAGGAGCAGATTCGAGAATACCTCGAGGGCTCAGACATGATCTTTATTACAGCGGGCATGGGCGGTGGCACAGGCACGGGTGGGGCTCCGGTGCTGGCGCGAGTTGCGCGCGACGTCGGCGCGCTCACCGTGGGTGTCGTCACCAAGCCGTTCATCTTCGAGGGCAAGAAGCGCATGCACCAGGCCGAAGAAGGCATCGAGGAGTTGAAGGCGAGCGTCGATACACTGATCGTAATTCCCAACCAGCGCCTATTGAGCATTGCCGCGAAAACCACCACGATGCTCGAAGCTTTTCATAAAGCGGATGACGTCCTACTGCAGGCCGTGCGCGGTATTTCCGACCTGATCATCACGCCGGGGTTGATCAATCTCGATTTCGCGGATGTGAGAACGGTGATGGCGGAAATGGGGCTGGCGCTGATGGGAGCTGCAGCAGCTTCAGGCGAGAATCGCGCCATCGAAGCGGCGCAAAAGGCGATCTCGAGTCCGTTGCTCGAGGATATCTCGATTCAAGGCGCGCGTGGCGTTCTGATCAATATCACCGGCGGTCCCGACCTCTGCTTGCATGAGGTCAATGAAGCGGCGTCGATGATCCAGGAAGAAGCTCACGACGATGCGAATATCATTTTCGGCGCTGTGATCGACGAAACTATGACCGACGAAATCCGCATCACGGTCATCGCTACCGGATTCGGTGAAGCGAAAGAGGAGAAAAAGCCCGCGCCCGCCGCAGCGCAAACTCCGTCGACCAACGTATCGAGCATCGCCAATGCGGCGCAGAAGAATCGCAAGGTCGTTCATCTTGGCACCATTGTCGACGACCTCGATACACCGACATGGCAGCGTAAAAAGGCCGGCAGTGACGAGATCGAAACCGTGACTTTGGGCAAGAGCAATTTCGAATTCTCGGGGAATCAGGACGAGGACGACAAATACGACATTCCGACCTTTTTGCGTCGGCAGATGGACTGAGTAGCAGGGCGAGCCGCTTGATCGGCGGCTCGGCATTTCCTGATTGAAGCTTCAGCTGGCATTCGATTAGCTGGTGCAAGCTTAGTCAGGACGCGATCGGGCTCGCGGCGGGAGAGTTGTGCCCTATTTGTTTGCGATCGGGCACGCGACTTCCGGAAGATCCTCGGGTATTTGTCTGTTCGGTTTATTCTCGGCCAGCCGCGCAGATCGGCTGAACGTCTGAGGACGTGAGTCTATATCGGCATCACTGGGAAGTTCTCAGGCGCTTCTCCTTGCGCCACCGTTCCAGTGCTAACCCGATCAGTCGATCGATCAGGCGTGAATAGCTCAAACCGCCGACCTCCCACATCTTGGGATACATGCTGATCTTGGTGAAGCCGGGGATGGTGTTGATCTCGTTGACCAGCACTTGGCCGTTCGGCCGCAGGAAAAAGTCGACGCGCCCCATGCCTTCACAACAAAGCACCCGAAATGTGCGCACGGCGATGCGCTGAATCTCCGTGACGATTTTTGTCGGCAGGCGCGCGGGAACCTCCAGCCGAGCGCCCTGATTATCGATATACTTGGCATTGTAGGAATAGAATTCATGCTGCACGATGATTTCTCCCGGCAGCGATGCGATGGGCTGGTCGTTGCCGAGCACTGAGCATTCGATCTCGCGGCCACGAATCGCTTCCTCGATAATAATTTTGGTGTCGTAACGGAACGCATCGTCGATGGCGGCGCGGAACTGAAGCGGTCGACTCACTTTACTGATTCCTACGGAAGATCCCAAGTTTGCAGGTTTCACAAAAAATGGCACCCCGAGGATTTTTTTGATGTTTTGGAACTGAATGGATTTTTTTTCCCGTTGTTCGAAAACAATGAATTTGGGAATCGGGATTTTGGCGTCACGCAGCAGTCGCTTCATTACGTCCTTGTCCATACCGACGGCGGATCCCAAAACGCCGGCGCCGACAAACGGCAGATCGGCGAGCTTGAGTAACCCTTGAATTGTGCCGTCTTCGCCGAACGGACCGTGGAGTACCGGAAAGACAACGTCGATAGCGCCAATGCCAGCGCCGCCTTCTCGCAGCAACGGCGTTGGGTTCTCCCCAGGCCGCACCGCGGCCAAAGTCTTTCTCTCGGTAAATTCGACGGTGCGGCGTTTTTCGTCATAGAGCAGCCGCGCCCCCTCATCGAGGTGCCAGCGCCCTTGGCGGTCGATGCCGATGGCGACCAGATCGTATTTTCCCTTGTCCATCGCCTTGGCGATATTTCGCGCCGACACCAGCGAAATTTCATGCTCGGCGGATTTGCCACCGAACAGCAGTGCGACGCGCAGTTTTTTCTTCATGGCAACTCTTCAGGACTAGGCCGAGGATGGACGATGGCCCATCGAAGATAGAGAACGAGAATTGAGGATGGATCGATCATCAATCCTCTATCTTCGATCGTTGACCTATGACTTCTTGGCGACCGTGGCCGGTGCTTGTTGTTCGATGATTTTGACGACTTTGCCAGGGTAAGCTTGTTTTTCGAACTGTAGGACGAAGTACTTGGCTTTTACCGGGTCTCCTTTGTTGTCGAATTCGATGGACCCGGTGACACCTTTGAAATTCTTGATCTTGCGCACCGCCGTGACGACATCGGCGCGACTCGGTTTTTTACCGCCGTTGGCTTTGATCCATCCCTCTATGGCTTTGATCCCGACCAGGGTCGCGTCATAGCCGTACATGCCGAAAGACTCCGTCTCTTTTCCGAACCGTTGCTTATATTTTTTTGCAAAGGCGGCGGTCTCAGGATACGCATCCGGCGGGCCAGCGACACTGGTATAATAGCTTCCAACCACAGCACTCCCGGCGATTTTAGCCATCTCGGCCGAATCGAGTCCGTCCGGTCCCATGAACTTCGCCTTAACGCCTTTCTCGCGGAGCTGTTTCAACAAAAGTCCGCCCTGATGATAAATGCCGCCGAAGTAGACGAGATCGGGATTTTTGGCCTTGAGCGGAATGATCATCGGCGAAAAATTGGCGCGCTCTTCAGTACCGTCAAAACCCAAGACGTTGAGACCGAGCTTCTTCGCTTCATTGCGAAAATTTTCCGCAACACCTTGGCCGTAGAGGGTCTTATCGTGAATGATATAAACGGACTTCAACTTCAAATCTTGGGCCGTGAACCGAGCGCCGACGGGTCCCTGAACGTCGTCGCGCCCGCATACGCGATTCACGTTCGGATAGCCGCGATCGGTGATCTCGGTCGCGGTATTGGCCGGGGAAATCATCGTCAGCATGGCGTCCTTGTAAACTTCAGACGCGGGAAGCGCGACACCGGAATTGAAATGTCCGACGATCACGAGCACCTCAGGATCGGCGACCATATTTCTCGCATTCGCCACGCCGACCTCCGGTTTAGCCTGGTCGTCCTGTGGCACGAGCACCAAATCATAGCCGAGATCTTTGAATGCTTTGCTGGATTCTTCCACAGCGAGCTGAGCGCCAAGCTTGATATGCTCGCCGATGGCAGCCTGCTCGCCGGATAACGGCGCCTGCACGGCAATTTTGATTCTGCCCTTCTGCTGCGCCGCTGCCGTTCCCGCCCAGACAAAAGTGAGTATCAGTGGCAACGCCAATGAGAAACGTTTCAGCACGTAAGTCGCTCCCTTGATTTTGGAATGACTCACGATAACAAATCGCGATCGGGCACGCCACTACGATTGTACGGGAGAGACCCAGGCGCTGACGTGAAGCGGCACGGCCGCGGCTTGCGTCAGGCGGCTGCCTCTTGGGCGATGACGGTGAGCAACATTTTCTGAGTTTGGCGCAGCAGCGTGAGTTCGCAACGCGAGCCGATGCGCGCTTCGGTTAAAAGCTTGTGCAGATCGTCCACGGAGCGCACCGGCGAATCACCCAGTCCGACAATCACGTCGCCGTCTTTGAGCCCGGCCTGCGCCGCAGGACTTTCATTCTCGACGGAAATAACCAGCACCCCGGTTTCGGTCTTGAGCTGTTGCGCGCGGACGACGAAGCGCGGGATCGCGACGTTTTGTCCACCGACACCAAGATAGGCGCGGCGAATGCGCCCGTGCATGATCAGGTGGCCGGCGATGAATTTTGCGGTATTGACCGCGACGGCAAAGCAGAGTCCCTGTGCAGGAAGAATGACAGCGGTGTTGATGCCGATCACCTCGCCGCTGGAGTTGACCAGCGGTCCGCCGGAATTTCCCGGATTGAGCGCGGCATCGGTCTGAATGACATTGTCGATCAGCCGCCCCGATTCGGACCGGAGGGAACGACCCAATGCGCTCACCACTCCGGCAGTCACGCTATATTGAAACCCAAAAGGATTGCCGATCGCGATCGCGAGCTGGCCAACTCTAATTTTTTCCGAATCGCCGAGCGGCGCGGCGATCAGAGCGGGCGCAGAAATTCGAATCACGCCGATATCGGTTCCCGAATCGTGGCCGACCAGAGTCGCATCGAAGCGCCGTCCATCGCTCAGGGTGACGGCGATTTTGCTTGCCCCTTGAACCACGTGGCTGTTGGTGAGAATAAAACCGTCCGGCGTAAAGACAAAGCCTGAACCGCTGCCGCGAGCTTCGCGCCCCCGTTCGAAGGTGGATCGAGTTTGAGGCAGAGCTTTGCTGACTTCAATGAACGCCACCGCAGGGCTCAGTCTCTCGGCGGCATAGACGACCGCCTGGGAGTAGGCGTCGAGCAAGGCGCCATCGCGGTCAGATGCGAGCGGCGGATTAGGCTTAGCGTTCCCGGTAAAATCTTGATCGAAAACTTTTTTTATTACGGCTCGTCGCATATGGGCTCCTAGCGAACCGAAGTTAATCATCCATTGGCTTTATGTTAAGTACGCACTGGCTGGTGCTATAGTAACCTTGAGGTAACTGCAGGAGCGCTGGATGAAACCGAAAGCGACAAACTGCCCGGCGGAGTATACTCTGAGCCTGATCGATGGCCGATGGAAGATCCCGCTGATTTTTCATCTTTTGCATGGCGCCAAACGGTTTTCCGAGCTCGCCCGCGCTCTCAGCGGCGTGACGCAGAAGATGCTCACTCAACAGCTAAGAGAAATGGAACGCGACGGCTTGGTTGAAAGGAAAATTTTCCCCCAAGTTCCGCCCCGAGTGGAATATTCGCTAACGCCATTGGGTACAAGCCTCAAACCAGTGGTGGACAGCATGTGTCGCTGGGGGGTAGCGCATGGCGCCTCTCCGACCGCACGTGAGGCGCAGGTATGATCATCAGCACCGGCGTGGATCTCGCCGAAGTGAAGCGGATCCAAGCCGCCCTCGAAGATGCGCGCATCGGGGCGCGCTTTCGCGAGCGCGTCTTCACCGCCAAGGAAATAGAATATTGCGAGAAAAAGCAGCGCGGCAAATACGAAAGCTATGCCGGCCGGTTCGCGGCCAAAGAAGCGGTGATGAAGGCGCTGGGCCGCGGCTGGGGCGCCAAGGTTCGTTGGCTCGATATCGAAGTGGCACGCGCGCGCAGCGGCAAACCCGCGATCGTTCTCCACGATAAGACGGCGCGGCTCGCCGAAGAACTCGGCATTCGCCGCTGGGCGCTCTCGATCACGCACACCAAAGAACACGGTCTCGCGTTCGTCGTGGCC
Source organism: Binatia bacterium (assembly GCA_035455905.1). Taxonomy (GTDB): domain Bacteria; phylum Desulfobacterota; class Binatia; order UBA9968; family UBA9968; genus DP-20. Next base: position 6,500 of record DATIEH010000159.1, read on the forward strand.
GAAAATGAATAGGAGCAACAACCGCTGCAAAAAATCAGAAATCCGCCCGTAAGAGACACCAAGAGAAAAAGCAACGCAGGACGGGTGGAGCGAAGCGATGCCCATCAAGCAATACGGCTAAAAGCGATGGGTCTCGTCGGAACTCAACCCACGTATAAGTTCTATAAGTTTATTCTGCTGATTTGACCGCTTTGGCGTGCTCTTCGCTTTTGGATGGAGTATTCAAGTGGTTTTTTTCCGGCAGCAGGAAGATCACCGCCAACGCCCAGATACCGCAGATCGCGCCCGCGACGGTCCACAACTTTTTGCTGCGGCCGCTATATTTGGCAATGACACAGCAGAGAATCGCATCGAGAAAATGTACCAATGCCGCGGTGCGCCAAAGCACGCTCAGATCCATTTCAGGTTTGATAAAAAGCAGCCCGGAGAAATAACCCAGCAGTCGATAGAAATCCACGGCACCCCTTGACGCTTCCTTCGAGCTGTTAATATACTCGCTGTTCGCTCAATTAGGAAAGCGCCGTATGACCATTAAAACCATCGAGTGGAAGAACGATCGGGTGGTCATGCTCGATCAGCGATTGCTGCCGCATCGGGAGGTGTACCGCGTCTGCCGCGACTATCAACAGGTCGCCGCTGCTATCCGCGACATGGTCATCCGCGGTGCGCCGGCGATCGGCGTAGCAGCAGCCATGGGAGTGGCGCTGGGGGCACTCAAGGCACCGCAGAAAACTTTCGATCGTGAATTCGAGCGCATTTTGTCGAGTCTGGCAAAAACCCGGCCGACGGCGGTGAATTTGTTCTGGGCCTTACAACGAATGCGCCAGATCTATTCGGAGAAACGCAGTCAAGGCGTAGACGTGGTCAAGCGCGCGCTCAAGGAAGAAGCGCAGAAAATCTATCAACAAGACATCGCGGCCAACAAGCAGCTTGGAAAATTCGGCGCGAGCCTTTTGCGCAACACGAAAAAAATCATGACCCATTGCAATGCCGGCGCGCTGGCGACCGCCGGGTATGGGACGGCATTGGGGGTTCTCCGCGCGCTCAAGGATTCAGGCAAGGAATTCGAGGTTTTCGTTAACGAGACGCGGCCATTTTTACAAGGCGCTCGGTTAACGGCCTGGGAATTATGCAAAGAAAAAATCCCGGCTACGTTGATTACCGACAGCATGGCTGGTTATCTGATGCAGAGGGGCAAGATCGATGCAGTGGTGGTCGGCTGCGATCGGGTCGCCGCCAACGGCGATGTCGCCAACAAAATCGGCACCTATACGATTGCCGTGCTGGCGCGCCGCCACGATATCCCGTTCTATGTTGCCGGACCGACGGCTTCTATTGACGTCAACTGCGCCACGGGAAAGGATATTCCAATTGAGGAGCGGGACGTCAAGGAGGTCTCACATATTTTCGGCAAAGCGCTGGCACCCAAGGGAATCCGCATCCTCAACCCCGCCTTCGATGTGACGTCCCATGATCTGATCACCGCAATCATTACGGAAAAGGGCGTGATTCATCCGCCATACCAGCAGAACATTCGGACCCATGTCTGTCATTGAAAAAAATTACGAGCTGGAAGCTTACTTTCAGGACGCCGGCAAGCCGCGCGACAAGTGGCGCGTCGGTACCGAATACGAAAAGGTCGGCATCTATCGAGACACGGGCCAGGCGATTCCCTATTTCGGCGAGCGCGGGGTCGCTTTTATTTTGCGGGAGCTGATCGAGCGGTTCGGCTGGGACGCCGAGGAACAGGACGGTAACATCATCGCGCTCAGCCGAGATAAGGCGCAGATCACGTTGGAGCCCGGCGGTCAAATCGAGCTGAGCGGCGAGCCCTGCGACAGCATTCACTGCACTTACGCTGAGTTCAACCAGCACATCCGCGAACTTTTAGAGGTAGCCGAACCCTTGGGCATCATTTTTCTCGGTCTCGGCATGCAGCCGGTCAGCCGGTTGGACGAGATCGAATGGGTGCCGAAAAAACGCTATCGGATCATGGCGCCGTATATGCTCAAGGTCGGCACGCTCGGCCAGCGCATGATGAAGCAGACTGCGACCGTGCAAGCCAACATCGATTACAGCGACGAGAAAGACGCCATCGCAAAATTTCGCACCGGAATGGGACTCGCGCCGATTTTGATCGGTATGTTTGCCAATTCGCCGATCTGCGACGGCGAGATCAACGGCTACCGGAGCTTTCGCGAGCACATTTGGACCGATACCGACAGGAATCGCTCGGGATTGCTGAAATTTGCATTCGCCCCCGAAGCTTCGTTCGCCCACTATGTCGAATACGCGCTCGACGTGCCGATGTACTT
>DATIEH010000160.1:0-4092 GCA_035455905.1 Binatia bacterium
ACCATGCCCTTGAGATAGATCAGCTTCACATCCTTTCCCGGTGTCAAACGCGCCTGCTGGAGCAAAACCCGCGCTGCAAAGTCCGTGGTCGCGCCGGGCACAGTCACGGCCAACACCTTGCCCTTGAGGTCGGCTAAGGAACGAATTTCCGGTTTGGCGTAGATCGACATCACGGCACGATTGAGAATGCCCGCGATATAAACGACCGGCTCCCCGTTCAAACCGGCTTCGACAATCTCACCGCCGGGATTGATGATGTCGAGGTTCTTGCTGATCAGCGCTTGAGTCGCGGTTGCGGGGGCGATGTATCGAAGGTCGACATTTAAGCCGTATTTAGCGAACAGATTTCTGTCCGCGGCGATCCACAATGGCGCGAAGGCGCCGCTGAAGGCCGCGTAATTGGCCCGCACGAACGGCATTTCCGCGGCATACACACTCGACGATACCAAAACGAGAGTAAGCAGCGCAGCAACGGAAACGGCCAGTTTTCCGGCTGCGGTAGCGAAGCGCATAATCATTTTTGACGGTGTCATTTATCCTCCAAAGCAGGTTTCAATTTTCGCTTTACCGGTCGTGTTTCACGATCGCTAAAAAGTTTTCGGCAAAGACTTTGCGCAGATCGTCTTCTTTGAGCTTCGCGGCCTTGTTTACATGTTTGGCGATCTTCTCGACTTCCATCGGCAGCGGATTGTACGGGTGATCCGAGCCGAAAAGAATTTTGCTGGTGCCGACGCCGCGAAAAGCTTCCAGAAGGAGCGGCATCCAGCCGACGACCGAAGTTTCCAAAAAGATGTTTTCGTTCTGGCGCGCGACCGCGACCGCCAGCTTAACGTATTCCGACACACCCATATGGCCGAGAATCACCGGCACATCCCGATGCTGCGCGGCCAGTTCGGCAATCACGCCCGGCGAGGCTTTGCTCGACATCCCGGTGTGAAAAATAATCGGCACGCGATAGCGGCGCGCGGCGTCGTAAACGGGTTCCATCAGCTTGGCTTCATTGGGATCGAAGAACTCGATTTCCGGATGCAATTTGATGCCCTTGAGTTTCAGCGTGCCGAGACAGTGGTCGAGGGATTTCGCCGTCGCTTCGGGGCCGAAGTTCGGATTGATGCGGCAGAAACTGATGATGCGCTTGGGATGCTTGGCCATCTCTTCGGCCATAATTTGATTCGACTCGGAATAATCCGTATAGGGAGCGCCTAAAGGAAACGCCACGGCGCAATCCAAGCCGGCTTCGTCCAAATTGCGCACCAGGTCATCGCCCAGGAAGCTCGCCACTCCGTGGCCCAGTGGAGTTTTGCGTCGCCCGAGATGGGAATGCGCGTCGATGGCGTAGAATTCCCCGTCGTTTATTCGTAAAGCCATATCTCTTCTCCGGAAAAAAACGCGGTGCAAAAGCTCGTCCCTATTTATTGATTCTTCTTTTCAAACGCAAGGTATGCTGGCGCTAACGGGTCACCTTATTCGCCCTCGTCGCCAGTACGCAATTTCTGGTTGCAGACGTGCGGCCGGCTCGGTTATCTGTGGAGTTGAATTTCTCTTCACAGGGTTTGAAGGAGAATCATATGGCAGATCTGTTTCGCTTATCGGCGAGTGAAGCCGCCTCGCGTATTCGCGAGGGCAAGCTCACGTCTGAAGCCTTGGTTCGTTCCTGTCTCGAGCGGATCGATTCGCGGGAACCGCAGGTGAAAGCATGGGTTTATTTGGATCGCGAGTTTGCGCTGGCGCAGGCGCGGGAATGCGACCGGAGCGCGAGCCGCGGTCCGCTTCGCGGCATTCCATTCGCTGTCAAAGACATTATGGATACGGCCGACCTGCCCACGGAGTATGGATCTCCGATTTACAAAGGCAATCGTCCAAGGGCGGACGCCGCATGCGTGGCGCTTAGCCGCGCGGCTGGCGGCGTGCTGTTGGGCAAGACGGTCACGACCGAGTTTGCCAGTCGAATTCCATTGGGAGAGACGGCCAATCCGCACAACCCGCTGCATACGCCCGGCGGTTCCTCGAGCGGCTCCGCCGCTGCAGTAGCAGATTTCATGGTGCCGTTGGCCTTCGGCACACAGACGGTCGGATCGGTGATTCGTCCGGCTGCGTTCTGCGGCTGCATCGGATACAAACCGAGCTACGGCGAAGTGAGCACGCAGGGCGTCAAGCAGAATACCGCGTCCTTCGACACCGTCGGGCTTTTCGCTCGCGCCGTCGAAGACCTCGGTCTATTTCGAGCGGCCCTCACAGGTTTCGCACCGAAACCGTTCGCCGCCGTTCGAGTCAACGAGCTCAAGATCGGTTTTTGCTGCAGCATCTTCTGGGACCGCGCACAGAATTACACGAAAACTCTCCTCGAAGAGGCCGCAAGCACGCTGGCCAAAGCCGGAGCGAAGGTGTCCGATTTCGATCTTGGACCGGCGTTCCAACAATTCGAAACCATGGGCCGGCGCATCAACGATTACGAGTTCTCCCGTGGGCTTGCCTGGGAACGAAATCATCATTGGAATCTTTTGAGCGAATTCCAGCGTGAGAAATTTGCCGGATGGCTCAAGGTCTCCTACGAGCAATACCGAGAGGCCGAAGCGATGCTGGCTCGGTGCCGCGCACATCTCGCCGACGCCATGGAGGACATAGATTTGCTGCTCACGCCAAGTGCCCCAGGGGAGGCTCCGGCAGGACTGAGCAGCACGGGCGATACCTCGTTCAACATCCTGTCGACGTGGACCTATACTCCTTGCGTGACGCTGCCGGTGTTTACCGGACCCTCGGGTCTGCCGGTTGGCATTCAGCTTATCGGCCACCGAAACCAGGATCACCGCATGCTGGAAGGAGCGCGTGCTGTTTACCGGCTGTTCTTGAAATGAACATGACGGCGCAGTTCCCATTGTTGATAAGCTTAGGTCAGCCGATCAACCCCGTAGTCTTCTGCTGGTTTTGCCGTTCTCTACTTAGCTTCAAGTATCTGCTTCACTCGGCTCACCACCGCAGGCTCGATTTCGTACAGACCGTTCACCATCTTTTCTACGGCGGGTCCGTCGATAGGATCGATCTCGAGCTTCGCCTTTTCCGCTTCTGCCCGAAGCTGAGGATCTTTGAGCGCGCTCATGAAAGCTTGTTGCAATGCGTGCAGGCGTTGCTCGGGCACCTGCGGCGGGACTGAGTAAAGTCTCTGTTTGCCATAAAGTTCACTCGCGATGCGGAGGAGTTTTTTCCCTTCGTCCGTTTTCGCGTAATCGATGGCGAGAGGAACACCTTTCAGCTCGGGATGAGACTCGAGCATCGTCTGGAGCACGACATGAACTTCTTTGGCCTTGAGCGCGTTGACCCAGGTCACCTTCGCCGATTGCCACCCGAACGCACAGGTGCCATCCACTTCGCCGGTTTCCGCCGCAACTCTGATATCCGCGGTGCCCTTGTAGCCTTCAATGAGCTGGAGTGGGAAATCCGTGGCGGCGGCAAGAATTTTGGTATCGTCGGTTCCGCTCGTGCCGGGACCGATGGCACCGAGCTTGACACGCGTCTTGGCCTTGCGCCAGTCCTCTGCCGTTCTGATTCCGCTCCGCTCCGTCGTGATACATACTAGTGCATCCGCAGTCGGCATACCGAGCCAGCCGAACTTGCGGCCGTCGAACTGCACCGCGGGATTTCCCATCATGTGCTGCAAAATCAGCGGTCCGGACCAATGGCCAATAACCGTGCCGTCGCGCGGCGCGCTGTTGTAAGTGTAGTTGGCCGCGATCAGCATCGCAGCGCCAGGCATATTCTGAACCACCGTGTTCGGTTTGCCCGGAACGTATTTCGCAAAGTGGCGCGCAATCAGTCGAGTGTACGTATCGTAGCCGCCGCCTGCGGTGCCTCCGACGATGAACTGAATGGTTTTCCCTTTATAAAAGTCCTCGACCGAGGCGGCATGCGCCGGCACGACCCAGACCGATAAAATAATCGCAAATAAAAACCCACAGAGCGTTCTCGTCATGCGCCATTTCCTCCCGACTCTTTCCATCAATCCTGGACGCTAGTGATGCGCCAGGCCCCTGTCAAGCGGTGAAACCATTGCCGATGCCCGAGCTTCGGTCGTTTCGCATTCATCAAGGGGGCTAA
>DATIEH010000161.1:0-11606 GCA_035455905.1 Binatia bacterium
CGGCGGAGTGTATCTATATCGAAGCGGGTGAGTATCCGGACAATCCAGTTGAAAAATTTCCAATCCGGTATGAGATCGACACGCTCCGGTGTATCTACTGTGGTTACTGTGTAGAAGCGTGTCCGTGCGATGCCATCCGTATGGATTCCGGAACCCATCCCGGCAATCTTGGTTTTGGACGAAAGGAATTTGTCGAAACCAAAGAAGTGCTGATGGAACGCTCGAAAGAACTTGCCGAAAAAGGCAAGGAAGGCCTTTACGAAGAATACGTCAAACCCTACCGACACGTTTAACCTCTAGACGTTCTCGCGTTACCCGAAGGAGGACTTACCATGTCAAACTCTCAAAACGGCTCGCCGAGCAAAACGATGAGTACGGAGCCGCTGGCTTCGTCACACAAAATATATATTGAGAGTCAGCGCCGGCCGGACGTTCGGGTGGCCATGCGGGCGATCCATTTGTCAGGCGCGCAGAATGGCCATAATGGCAACGGCCACGGCGGTGAAAAGCAGGCGCCGCTGACGGTTTACGATACATCGGGTCCTTATACCGATCCAAACGTTAAGACCGAGATCCGCCGTGGATTGCAAGCTCTGCGCGCCGATTGGATTCGGGCGCGGGGGGACGTGGAAGAGCTGTCGGCGCCCAGCTATCAGCCGCCGGCGGGGAAGAACAGTCACAGAAACGGTTCTTCGACGGAGCGTTTCCCGGACGAATCCCGCCGACCTATTTTACGCGCCAAACCCGATCGTAATGTCAGCCAGATGCATTATGCTAGGCAGGGAATAATCACGCCGGAAATGGAATATATCGCGCTGCGGGAGAATATTGGCCGGCAGCAAGCGTTGGAGAACGCCCAGTCGCGAACGCACAACGGCTACAGTTTTGGCGCCGCCATTCCGAAATTTGTTACCGCGGAATTTGTGCGTGACGAGGTGGCACGCGGTCGGGCGATCATTCCGGCGAATGTCAATCATCCTGAAGCCGAGCCGATGATCATTGGGCGCAACTTTCTCGTCAAGATCAACGCGAATATCGGCAATTCCGCGGTCGCTTCGTCGATCGAGGAAGAAGTCGAAAAGATGATCTGGGCAACGCGCTGGGGCGCTGATACGGTCATGGATTTGTCCACCGGCGAGAATATTCATGAAACTCGCGAATGGATCTTGCGCAACTCGCCCGTGCCGATTGGCACCGTGCCTATCTACCAGGCTTTGGAAAAAGTCGATGGTAAGGCAGAGGATCTCACCTGGGAAATTTTCCGCGACACGCTGATCGAGCAAGCCGAACAGGGCGTGTCTTACTTCACAATCCATGCGGGGGTGCTATTGCGTTACATCCCGCTTACGGCCAAACGCGTGACGGGAATCGTATCGCGGGGCGGCTCGATTTTAGCCAAATGGTGCCTGGCGCATCACAAAGAAAACTTTCTTTATACGCATTTCGAAGAGATCTGCGCAATTATGAAAGCCTACGACGTAGCCTTTTCACTGGGCGACGGGCTCCGTCCCGGCTGTATTGCGGATGCCAATGATGAAGCGCAATTTGGCGAGCTCGAGACCTTGGGCGAATTGACCGAGATCGCCTGGAAGTACGATGTGCAGGTGATGATTGAAGGGCCCGGCCATGTGCCGATGCAGTTGATTCACGAGAACATGACCAAGCAATTGGAAGTTTGCCATGAGGCGCCTTTCTATACGCTCGGGCCACTCACCACCGACATCGCGCCCGGATATGATCACATCACGAGCGCCATCGGCGCGGCGATGATCGGCTGGTATGGCACCGCAATGCTTTGCTATGTCACGCCGAAAGAACATTTGGGGTTGCCGGACAAGAAGGATGTCAAAGACGGCGTGATCGCGTACAAGATCGCAGCGCACGCGGCGGACTTGGCAAAGGGCCATCCTGGCGCGCAGCTACGCGATGATGCTTTGAGCCAGGCGCGGTTCGAGTTCCGGTGGGAGGATCAATTCAATTTGAGCCTGGACCCGGACACGGCGCGGGAATTCCACGACGAAACGCTGCCCGCCCAGGGAGCCAAGCTCGCGCACTTCTGCTCGATGTGCGGCCCGCACTTCTGCTCGATGAAGATCACGCAGGATGTGCGCGAGTATGCCGCCCTGAAAGGTCTGGAAGAGCAAGCGGCGCTCGCTGCCGGCATGCAAGAAAAGGCCGAAGAGTTCAAAAAGACTGGCGCGAAAATTTATCAAGAGGCCGGTTCCTCCACTTCTTCAGAAATTACGACCGCGGCCATGCGCGCGACAGCGAAAGAGTAGCGCTTACCGTTTTATTTCGAAAAATGGCCGGCGTGATGCCGGCCATTTTTTTGAGCCATCACCGTCCAGATCGAACGTCGCTCGGATCGATGAACAAGCGTATATTGGTTTACGGTTTTGGTCCGTACCGGACGTTTTCCGATAACATCACCGCCCGCATTCTTGCATGTCTGCCGCGGCAGGCTGGATTGACAAAGCGCGTCTTCCCAGTACGGTTTCATCGCCAACAGTTCGTCGATGCATTGATGCGCTCCAAGCCGGATATTGTCCTGGGTCTCGGGCAAAGCTCGCGACGGCGGATTGAGATCGAAAGCAGGGGGATCAATCATCGAAGGCCGGATGGATCCGCCAAACGCAGAGCGATCTTTGCGACGGAACCGAAGCAATTGGCCACGACGTTCACAGTCAAAGCAGGTCGATGGGCAAGGATTTCAAGAAACGCCGGCGACTACGTCTGCAACTATTCGATCTATGTTCTTCTGCGTGAAATCAAGCGGCGGAAATTGGCTACACGACTAGCGTTCGTTCACATTCCGCACGATCATGACGCGACGAAAGCCGGTCGGTTTGTCCGAGAAATTCTAAGACAATGTGCGCCAGAAAAATCGGCTGTTGGCTCCGCCCGGAGAAGGCCCTCTAACCAGCAAGACCGTTGGGGCGTCGACCGTTAGCTGGTCAATCGCCGCAAGGCTTCCGCATACTTTTCTTGGGTCTTTTGCACGATTTCCGGCGGCAGCTCCGGGGGCGGTGACTTCATGTCCCAAGGCAGACTGAGCAGATAGTCGCGGACGAATTGTTTATCAAAGCTATCCGGAGTCTTTCCGGGTTTGTAGCCATCCGCTGGCCAGAACCGAGACGAGTCAGGGGTCAGCACTTCATCGATCAGCATAATGTCATCGCCCTCGATGCCGAATTCAAGCTTGGTATCGGCGATGAGTATGCCTTTTTCTTCTGCTAAATCGCGAGCGCGCGAATAGATGGTAATGGTCACATCGCGCATTTTTTCAGCGCGCTTCCTGCCGATCTTACCGGCCATTTCCTCGAAGGTAATGTTGACATCATGAGCGCCGACGGGCGCCTTAGTCGATGGTGTGAAGATAGGCTGATCCAGCCTGGATGCCTCAACCAATCCTCCTGGGAGTAGGATGCCGCAAACTGCGCCACTCTGTTGATAATCTTTCCAGCCGGAGCCCACGAGATAGCCGCGCACGATGCATTCGACGGGCGCGGGTGTACTCTTCTTAACCAACATCGAGCGTCCTTCCAGCTCCGTTTTGTGCGGCTGGCATACCGCAGGAAACTCTTCCACTCGCGTGGTCATCAGATGATGCGGGACGATATCCTTCATGATGCCAAACCAGAATTCCGATAAGCGGGTGAGGATTTTTCCCTTACCCGGGATCAAGGTCGGCAAGATAACGTCAAAAGCCGAAATCCGATCGCTAGCGACCAGCAGGAGCTTGTCGCCCAGATCGTAAATGTCGCGAACTTTGCCGCGATTGAAAAGCTTTAAACCGGATAATGTTTCTTCAGTCATAATCTCTAGCCGTGTATAGACTCCGCAGCAGGATAACGGCGCCACCGTATTACTGAATCATTTGTTTGAGCTCGGCTTCATTAAAACCGGTGAGTTTCTTTTTGCCCTTAATGATGACCGGGCGCTTGAGCAGGTTCGGATCCTTCAGCATCAGCTTGATCGCCTCATCTTTTGATGGCGGCTTCTCTTTCATTTGCTTTTCCCGATAAAGCAACGTCCGTGTGTTCAAGAAAGGCTCGATCGGGTCGTCGCCGATGATCTCGCGTAACTCTTTCTCTGTAAAAGAACGTTTTCCGTACTCGCGCTCTTCAAAATCGACCTTCTTGGTTTGCAAGAAACTTCTTGCTTTTCGACAGGTGGTTCAGGTCGCCTTGTAGATAAATTTAAGTTTATCAGCCATTGCGCGTCCCTAAAGTTTATTTGAAAAATTTGGCGACCCTCTCGAAGGCGCCAGGCTCGATCTCATTGCGCACGGGCCATTCGTTTTTGGCTTTGAGCGGTATAGTCGCGTCGATGATCGCAACCGTGTCGCCCAGCCAGCCACGAAAGCTTTGCACTTCGCGGATGATCTCGATGTCTTTGTCCCAATGCACCCGCGTCGCTACCGCCCACATCACTTCGCGCTCGTTAAAGACATCAATATCCTCGTCGACAATCACCGCGAGTTTTAGGTTGGGCATCTCGACAAATGCCTGCATGCCCGCTTTATTCGGCTCATTTTCGAATTCTTTCTTGATCGAAATATAGCAGATACAGCGACCACAGCCGGAAGCCGGCAAATGAATCGCCTTGATCCCAGGAACATTTTTGCGGATCACGTTGTAAGTGCTGCCTTCTTTCGGAATACTGCCGAGATTCCAATGATCCATGTGCCCAGGCCAGAAATCTTCAACAATACCGCCGCGCCGATGGGTAATGGCTGTGACTTCGATTACCGGCACGTCCATCTTCGGCTGCGCATAGCCGAGAATTTCGCCAAACGGGTTTTGCGGTTTTCTAACTCCCGGCAGAATTTCTCCTTCGATGATCACTTCCGCATCTGCCGGAACCATGAACTCGTCGCCCCACGTCGTCGAAGGCGTAAGCCGGAGGGGTTCTTTTAAAAATGCTGAGGCGGTCAGATAGTCATTGTTGCCCATTGGCGTCATCGCGCAGGAAGAGAGGTAAAAGGCCGGATGATGACCCAGAACGACAATGACCGGCGCACGCAGGTTTTTCTCTTCGTATTCGCACGCCATCGCTTCCAGGTGGTGATGTTTGTGCGCCGAAAAGCTCATGTGCTTGGGATCGTGATACTTATTTTTCGTAAAGGTAATGTCATAAAACTCCGCGTTCAGCCCCTTCATTGCGCAGGTCATCGTATGATACGGACCGGCATCGCCCTTCTGATGCAGTGGCATGGGGAGAACTCTGAGGTCCGCTTTATCTCCGGTCAGGACAACTTCTTTAACAGGCGCCTTTCAGGCGGAACGATATCGAGCTTTCCTTGTTGCTGCTCGAGGCGAGCCACTTCGAGACTGACATCCATAGGCGATTTGATATCTCCCATGTCGAGAGAGTCGGCGACGTATTGCCGAGTGACCCACGGATTGTAAAACATCGGGAAGGCGGATTTCTGGCCGTTTAGCGCCGGAACGTTTTCGAACAAGACCATCTTAGGTTCATTACGGACGTCCAGGTGTTTCAAATATGCGACGGTCTCGTAATTATTCGCATCGACGAAGTTTTTCTCGCGAATGATCGAACCTTCTCTCTTGGCGCCCTCTTGAGCGATGAACCCCGGTAGGTCTTTGGCCATGAAATTCTCCTCTAATCCCTGTCAAATGATATCTCACCTAATTAGATGAATCAGGTGACGAGTTCAAGGGTAGTTTAGCTATGCGCTAAGTCTCGTAGCGCGCGCAGCTTGTGACGAAAGCCCGTGTGACACAGGAGGTTGAGCAAATGACGAATCTGCTTGGCTTTCTTTGGTGAGGTGGGATACCAGGGGAACTCTTCTTTGAGCCCGAATCGATCGACGACGATGGTTTTTTGCTGACAAAATTTGCGAATGCCTTCCGCTCCGTGGCGGTGTCCCAATCCGCTCTCCTTCCAGCCACCCATCGGCGCCTCGGTCACGAGAAAATTGATCAAACAATCATTGATACAAACCGAGCCGGTCTGTAGATCTTGCGCGAGCCGCCATGCGACATCTTTGTTTTGCGAAAAAATGCTGCCCCCTAGCGCGTACCGAGAATCATTGGCAAGCTTGAGTCCCTCTTCGGCGTCGCTGATTTTTATAATCGGAATCACGGGCCCGAAGGTTTCTTCGGTTGCAATCGCCATGCGGTGGTCCACATCGACGAGTACCGTCGGCTCATAATAGTAGCCGGGCAGTTGAGGATTGCGGCGAGCTCCCGTCAGCGCCTTGGCGCCTTGCGCGATCGCTTCTTCGACTTGCGCCGTGACTTTCTTGAATTGGGCTTCGGTTGTGAGGCAGCCGATATCAACGTCATTCTCGCTCGCGCCTTGCCGGATGGCGCGTACCCGCGTCACCAGCTTTTCGACGAATCGATCATAAACTGGCGCTTCCACGTAAACACGCTCGATCGAAGTGCAGGCCTGCCCGCAATTCACCAGTGCTCCCCACACGGCTGCGCCGACGGCGCGATCGAGATTGGCGTCCTTAAGCACAATCATCGGATCCTTGCCACCGAGCTCCAGGCCGACTGGAATCAGTCGCTCCGCGGCTCTTTTCATCACGCGTTTGCCGATTTCGATGCTGCCCGTGAAGGCGATCATATCGACACAATCCACCAGTGCTTCTCCAGTTTCTGCACCACCGATGACGACTTGAAAAAGATTTTCTGGGAAGCCCGTTTGAGCGACAATCTCGGCGCCGAACATTGCCGACAATGGCGTCGCTTCTGATGGCTTAATGACGACGGCATTCCCGGCCATTAGAGCTGGGATCGCATCCCCCAGCGTCAGCGTCAGTGGAAAATTCCACGGACTGATGATGCCGATCACTCCTCGCGGCGTATAGGTGGAAATAATCCTCTTTGTTTTAAGGAGGGGAAAGGACGGTGTGATTTTTTTCGCACTGAGATAGCGGGCGCTGTGTTTAGCCCATGAGCCGATGGCGTCACAAAGATAAAACAGCTCGTTACCGTACACTTCGGCGCGCGGTCTGCCCGTTTCGCCGGTCATGATATCGGCGAGCCGATCGCCTTCATCGAGCAAGCGATCGCGCAGCTCATAAAATAATTTTGCGCGTTCGGTGAAGCTAGTTTTTGCCCAGGCTTGCTGCGCTATACGGGCGCGCGCGACGGCGCTCGCCACGTCATGGGCTTGGGCGGCGGGCAACTCGGTTATCTTTTCAAGTGTCGCCGGATTCCTGACGATCACTGTTTGTGGATTCATAATTCGCTCGAATGGACGAATTGAGGTTACCGCAAGCCGAGGGTGAGTACGCGGTAACCTCAGTTCATCGTTTGGCCGCCACAGATGTTGATGGCTTGTCCGGTGATTCCTGCGGCGGCTTCCGATGCGATGTAAGCGACCAATCCGGCGACTTCCTCAGCTCGCAAAAATCTTTTTATCGGCACAGCCGCGATGGCTTGCGCCTTGAATTCCTCCGGAGTGATGCCTTGCAGTGCCGCGCTTTCATTGATGCCCGACGTCGCCATTTCTGTTTCGACCCAGCCAGGACAAATTGTATTGACCGTGATGCCGCGATCGACAACCTCCAATGCAAGCGCTCGGCTGAAGCCGATCATGCCGTGCTTGGTAGCGCAGTAGGCGGTATATCCGGGCACGCCAAATTTTCCCAGCACCGAAGAGATATTGATCACCCGGCCCGCTCGGTTAGCCATCTGTCGTAACGCGGCTTTGGTTACCAGGTACAAGCCGTTCAGGTTCGTATTAACGATGTCGAACCATTTGCTGTCGTCGGCATCCGTAATCAAGCTGAGGCCTGAGATTCCTGCGTTGTTCACGAGAATGTGGAGCGCTCCCCACTCGGATACGACCGCGGCAATCCCCGCCTCGACGTCCTGCCTTTTTCTAACGTCCATTTGAACACCCAGAGCTGAAACGCCAGCAGTTCGAAGTTCTTCAGCAGCGCTGGTTACCCGGTTGAGGGATCGCGAAGCGATGGCTACTCTGGCGCCATTTTTACCCAGCTCAATGGCGATCGCTTTGCCGATCCCCGTTGCGCCGCCCGTCACTAGCGCGACTTTGTTGTCCAGCATGGCCATTGGACTTCCTCAAATTATCAGCACAAGTACCGGCTTTTGCCTGTGAAAGCAACTTTTTAGCTTAAAGCGGTCAATTTTTTCTGGTGTCATCTGCGCGCTGTGTAGCTCTATTCTGACTTCGTCAAGTTCTGCCTCGGCGCGAAAATTTTTACAGTTTTAGCGCCGGATATACTACAATTTTAGCTTTCTAATGGGAGCAGACATCTTTATGGATATCACTAAACTTTTGGCCTTTGGCGTGGAACAGGGTGCCTCGGACTGTCATTTAAGCGCGGGCGAACCGCCCCTCATTCGTATTGACGGTGACCTAAAGAAACTGGAAAGCCCGCCTCTAAGTAAGGAAGATGTTCACACACTGGTTTACGACATTATGAATGACGCTCAACGAAAGATGTTCGAGCAAACGCATGAATGCGATTTCTCCTTTGAGTTGGGCCAGCTTGCGCGGTTTCGCGTTAATGTTTTTATGCAGAGGAAAGGGGAAGGCGCGGTTTTTCGAACCATTCCGACGAAAGTGCTGACCCTCGAGGAGCTCGGTATGCCGCCGATCCTGAAACAGCTCTGCGACAAAGAGAAAGGCTTGATTCTCGTCACCGGTCCCACCGGCTCAGGAAAATCTACGACATTAGCCGCGATGATCGATTATTTGAACAGCACGTTCGAAGGGCACATTTTAACCGTCGAAGACCCCATCGAGTTTGTCCACCCATCCAAAAAGTGCCTCGTCAATCAACGGGAGCTCGGTCCACACACGCACTCGTTTGCCAATGCGCTCCGCGCCGCGTTGCGCGAAGATCCGGACGTTATTCTGGTCGGCGAAATGCGTGATTTGGAAACCATCCAGCTCGCGTTGACGGCGGCCGAAACGGGGCACATCGTTTTCGGTACATTGCATACCTCCAGCGCGCCTAAAACCGTCGACCGTATTATCGATGTCTTTCCACCCAATCAGCAAGCGCAGATCCGGGCGCAGTTCGCCGAATCGATCGAAGCGGTTCTCACCCAATCTTTGCTCAAGAAGAAGGCCGGCGGACGAGTGGCGGCGCTGGAAATCTTGACCGGAACCACTGCTGTCCGCAATCTCATTCGCGAGGGCAAGATTCACCAGATCCCCGGCACCATGCAGGTGAGTCAAAAGGACGGGATGCAGACCATGGACATGGCCCTGACGAATCTGTTTTCGCGGGGTCTGGTGACTCGCGAGGAAGCGCAATCGAAGAGCATGAATCCAAACCTCTTTGGCGCGGCACCCGTAGCGGCCGCACGCGTCTGAGGAGGGGTGAAGCCGATGGAACATGGGGCGGAAATTCAGAAGTTTTTCAATACCATGGTCGAGACTGAGGCGTCAGATCTCTACCTTACGGTGGCAAAGCCGCCCATGTACCGAATCGACGGAAAAATACGCGCTGTTGGTGATGATGCCTTTTCTCCGCAAGACCTTCTGAATCTCTCCGACGCGATGATGAACGAGAAGCAGCGTAAGGATTTTGGTGAGACATTGGAAATGAACATGGCCATGTCTTTACCCGGAGTGGCGCGCTTTCGCGTCAACATTTTTCGGCAGCGCGGATCGGTGGGCATGGTCATTCGTCGCATCAAAGCCGAGGTCACGTCCCTGGATGAAATGGGCTTGCCGTCGATTCTCAAAGAGATTGCCATGACAAAACGCGGCTTGGTTCTCGTGGTCGGAGCCACAGGCTCGGGCAAATCCACGTCGCTGGCAGCGATGATCGACCATCGAAACTCGAGCGAGGCGGGCCATATCATTACCATCGAAGACCCCATCGAATTCGTGCACCGGCATAAAGAGTCCATTGTGACTCAGCGCGAAGTTGGCTTTGATACTCATTCCTTTCAGTCGGCGTTGAAAAATACTTTGCGCCAAGCGCCGGATGTGATCTTGATCGGTGAAATTCGCGACACAGAAACCATGGAAGCGGCGATAGCCTTCGCCGAAACCGGTCACCTCTGTCTCGGTACTCTGCATTCGAATAACGCCAATCAGGCGATCGAGCGGATCATGAATTTCTTTTCCTCCGAGCGCCACGCGCAGATCTATTTGCAACTTTCTTTGAATCTGCGAGCGATTGTGTCGCAACGCTTAATTCCGAGCGTCGACGGCAAACGGGTGGCTGCGCTTGAGATTCTGATGGATATTCCTCGGGTGAAGGATCTGATCAAAAAAGGTGAGACGGATACTCTGAAAGAGGCAATGGAGCAAGGCGTGCAGGAAGGCTGCCAGACATTCGATCAGGCGCTCTTTGGTCTCTACAAAGCGGGAAAAATTACCTTGGATCAAGCGTTGGCCAACGCGGACAGCGCGAATAACCTACGCTTGAAGATCAAACTTGCCGGACTGTCGGTCGATGAAGAACCGCGAGTCGATTCACCGAAGAAGGAATCGATTCAGCCGGCTCTCGGGTTTCGCTTGCGCGGCAATTAACCCGGCTGTTCAGCACTAAGCAACCACTCACATTCAACTCGATTTGGACGCGGCCCGGCCTGCAAATTCCCTCTGTTCGTCGGCTGAGAGTAGTAATTTTCTTGACAAATTGCCTGGGTGGGCGTAATAAACAATCACTTGAGGTCTTACTCCAGTCAACATCACGACAACCGCGTGGTCCAAAGCAGTCTCATGACAGGAACGATCGGCTATGCGCAGCCGTTTCGAGTAATCGGTCAGGCTTTGGAGACCTTAAATCTAAAAATTTTTGAGCTTGAGCCGACCGGAGAAGACTTTCTCGTCCGCGGCCATTTACCCAAACCACTTATCGACGTAACGGCGGACGCTTTAAGCCCTGCCAGCCTGAACACGGTTTGGGGAAACCTAGCGCCATCTAATTCGGCAAACCGCTCCGAGCAAAGTGAGGCGACCGTTCCACTGCTGTCGTCTATAGAATTGCAATACACCAGCAAAGACATCGACCGACTCGAGCAGGAAGGACGGGCCAACAGAACGGATCCGAATCGAATCCCCGAACATTCCCGCTTATCACAGGTTCTCCGTTGTGTAGGCGCGTATCTCGTCCAAAGACGCGCCCGTTTAGTTAAGTTATGGCGCGATGGCGACTCGGTTTCCCTCGAATATCAAACCTCTTTAGGAAATATGCTCAAGGAAACGCTTGTAGTCGGCGAGCTTTATGATCTCTGGGTCAGAATGTACATGCAACGAGCGGCACGCTCGACGTCGTATTGACGACAGCGACGGTTATTCTATCCATTGTGGAAGGTTTCTATAGATGATTGACGAATTCCGGTACACAGCAGTATTGCGGCCCATCGGACAAGTGCTGGAGGGACTTCGCATCGAATCTTTTTCTGTGAAGCCCGACAGTGTCGGATTCGTCATTCGAGACAAAACCAGAAATCGCGCGCAGTTAACGCCGCGGGAAAAAGCCTTTCTCGGCGAACTACACTGGATGCACGGAGCATCGCTGAATAAGGAAGACGCCCTGCGACTGGCGGCCGGTGTCTTTGAATGGCACGTGACCACCATAGATCTGGAGCGCTTCGAAGCGGCTGGACGGGCGCGTCGCCACCAGGACTCGGGAA
>DATIEH010000162.1:0-10960 GCA_035455905.1 Binatia bacterium
GGACCGGCTTCGCGCCACGCTTGCTCGTCCGTTTCCGCGACGTAAATATCGCGCACCATTATCGCGTTGCCGGTGCCGGTCAGCTCAGGGTGCTTGGCGCGCTCTTCGCGATACGCCGAAATCGCGCGGGCGCAGTTGCTGAGCGGCTGGCGCGACAGCGCCAGATTCCAGCCGCGACGTGCGACCATGGCCGGACTGTGCGGTGACGTGGCACCATAGTAAATTGGTGGATGAGGCTTTTGTAGCGGTAACGGCCGACAGGAGATTTCTTCGTAACCCCACGCCTTACCCGAGTAACTGAAGGTCTCGCCGGTCCAGGCACGCGTCAAGATCTCGATCCCTTCCTCGAAGCGAGCCTGAGCGGTATCGCGGTCGAGCCGGTGCTTGATATCGTCTTTGGGCACACCGCGACCGAGGCCAATGTTCAAACGGCCGTTGGTCAAAATGTCCAGCATGCCGCATTCTTCGGCAAAGCGCATGGGGTCGTAGAGCGGCAAAACGCTGACGAGATTGCCCATACGCAAACGTTTCGTCCGCGGTGCGAGATTGGCAATAATCAAATTGGGCGAAGCGAGCATGCCGTAGTCGGAGTGGTGGTGTTCGGCAAACCAGGCTTCGTCGAACCCCAGCTGGTCTGTTAACAGAATTTGCTCGAGCAATTCGTCGAATGCTTGCTTTTCCGCCGCCCAAGGCCGTGCTTGGTTGTAGCTAAAACTTCCGAAGCGCATGAATCATTTTCCTCCCACCGCGAACGTCATCTCGACTATAGCATGTATCGTCTTCCGGATTCTTCGAGGCAGTCTCGATTTCACCATAGAGCCGGTTTATTACGAAGGATACGAAGTGCGCGAAATTGCATTGTCCTTACACTTCGTGCGCTTCGTCCTTCGTCGTGCAAATCAACCCTTCTCGATGCTCACATGCCGAGCCAGCTCTGAATGGCGCCGGCTTCGAACTGGATATGGACCAGGGACTGAAACAGCAGGTAAAAACAGCCCCAAGTCACGACCGTGACTACGACCGTGGTAAGCCAGCCGATGTTACTTTGAAATTTCAAATAGAGAAAAATAAACAGCGGTACGGTTAACGGAAATCCGAGCAGATAAACGAGCGCGATAAAGCCAACGATCCAGCCGAAGATCCCAAACACGCGCCGGCGCGCCACTTCGGGAGGAACCTCGATGGAAAAATCGATGTCCATGGCGGCGCTCTCGCCTTTTTGCTCCTTTCCAACGATCATTAATAGCAGCTGAACCACCAGCAAAGTTAGCAGAGGAATGCTGACGGCCAATGGAAACAGCTTGGTTTTGAACGACCAACCTGTCGCCGCAAAAATCGCATAGGCGGCTATGGCGATTAAAAAAATGCAAAAAACGAAATTGCCCTTACGCATGAGCTGGTTCGCGCGAACGTTGCCGACGCTGCTGAATGTAGGGATAAGCGATCACTACGACCATCAGTATCATCAAAGCTACGACGATCGGATGCGTGAGCCAGCTGAAACCGTAACGGGTCATCGATATGAACAAATAGGTTTCGATGACTTTACCGAGAACGAAGCCCAGCACAAAGGGCGGCCGGGGCCAACCGAAAAGCACCATAAAATAACTGAGCACTCCGAAAATCAAAGTGACAATCAGATCGGCAATTTGCCCGTTGGCTGTATAGCTGCCGACAAATACCAGCAACAAAATAAACGGAATGATGAGGCCGCCGCGCACGTAAGTCAGTTTCGCGAGCTGATCGAGTATCGCCAGCGAAAGAATGACCGTGATCACATTGGCAATAGCGAGGGTCCAAACCATCGAGAAGGTGAGAGAAAGGTGCTTGGTCAACATGTCCGGTCCCGGCATGATACCCATAATGAGAAAACCGCTGAGCAAGATTGCCATGGCGCCGCTTCCGGGCACACCGAAAGCAACCGTGGGAATCAGTTCGCCGCCTTCTTTGGAATTGTTGGCCGCGCCGGGACCCAATACACCGCGAATGTCTCCTTTGCCGAAGCCGCCGCGTTCCTTCGAATCCGTCGCGCTCTGAACCGCATGTGCATATGCCATCCATTGCGCTACACCACCACCGGCGCCAGGCATGATGCCGACGAAAACGCCAATGATGGAGCAACGAAAAACAAGCCAAAAATGGCGGAAGGTATCTTTGACGCCTTCCATGACGCCGCTACTCAAATTTTCCGGCGGTCGGTCGCCCGCAATGGAAGTGCCGCGAACCGCCAAATCGATGATTTCAGGAATGGCGAAGATACCGACGAGAACGGGGACAAAATCGAGCCCGTCCCAGAGATACATCATGCCGAGGTCGAACCGAAGCGAGCCGGATTGCCGTTCCTGGCCGATGGTCGATACGAGCAGGCCGAAGAGTCCCATGGCAAATCCTTTGATCTGCCCGCGTGTGGTGGTTCCGCTCAGGGAAGTGATGCATGAAATCCCAATGAGCGAGAGCATAAAAAGCTCCGGCGAGCCGAACGTGAGCACCAGCGGTCGAACAATCGGAACGGCGAGGGCGAGCGCCACCGCGCCGATCAGAGCACCCAATAGCGAGCTCATCAGCGCGGCACCGAGCGCGCGGCCGGCTTCGCCTTTCTTCGCCATCGGGTAGCCATCGACCACTGTGGCCGCCGAGATCGCTTCTCCGGGCACGCCGAAGAGCACCGAAGTGATATCGCCCGTTGTAGCGGCGACGGAATGCATACCCAGTAGGAAAGCGAACGCCTCCGCGGGACTCATTTTGAAGATGAATGGAATCATCAATGCAAGAGTTGCGGCGCCGCCGATGCCGGGAAGAAGCCCGACGCAGAAGCCGAGGGCCATGCCGACGAGCATCAAACTGAACGCTTTCCATTGGAGAACTAGAATCAGACCTTCGATAAAAGCATCGAACATTCTAAATGACTCTCCTTAATGCGGCATAGCTCTCATAACAGAGTCACATAAAAATTTTCAAGAAAATCGGCGCGACTATATTTCATGGATGAAAACCCTTCAAGTGATGCGCAACGCTGTATCAGAGTTGAATTTCTCGTCTTGAACGCCTTCGATGCGCTCAGGGTAAACTCCGTGAGAGATTTTTCCGAATGCTTTTGCGTCTAACAATTTGAATCCGAATTTTTTATCTCATTGAGAATCACACCCGCTGCTGATACGTAGGGAATAATTCTTTTCCAGGAGAAATTCATGGCCAAACTGGTTATGGCCGCAGGCGTGCCCCATCCGCCGCGGCTCGTGTTCGAGATGAAACAGGCGCCGGGAAAAATCCGGGGTGAAACGCTGATGAAGCAGGTGCGGGAGCAGGTGGAAAAAGCCGAACCCGACGTGATTATCGAAGTTGACAGCGACCATTTCGTCAATTTTTTCTACAACAATCTACCCTCTTTCTGCATCGGCATGGCGGAAGAAGCGCAGGGACCGCAGGAAGATTGGTGCCCGATGCCGCGCTATACGGTGCGCGGTCATGTCCCTTTCGCGAAGGCGCTGTACAGGTACGGCGTGCACGACAAATTTGATCTCGCCGCAGCACACGAGCTAAGACTCGATCATTCGTTGACGGTGCCGCTGCATTTTCTCAATCCGGGCATGCGACTTCCGGTTGTGCCGATCTATACGAACGGGTTTGCATCGCCGCTGCCGCTTGCAACTCGCTGTGTGGCATTGGGGCGCATGGTGCGCCGGTTTATCGAGACGTGGGAAGGCAACGAGCGCGTCGCATTGATCGCCAGCGGCTGTTTCGCCATGGATGTCGGCGGACCGTTGCGGGGCTGGATCGATACGGAATGGGCAGAGACGATTGCCAAGCTGCTGGTGCGGGGGCAGTACCAGACCCTGGCGCGCCGCGCGACCGAAGAGCGCATCAACGCCGCTGGAAATAACAGCGGCGAGCTCTTAAACTGGATTACCGTTGCGGGAGCCGTAGGTAAAACAAAGCCGCTGTTTCTCGAAGGCGATGAGGGCAATGGATACGCAGTGTGGAAATTCGAATGACCTGGAAAATTTGGCGGCAGATCGCCCGCAGAGAACGCCGGACTGAATAGGAATACGTCAATACTGTCACCCCCGAATGCTTTAATCGGGGGTCCAGGCCGAATTCCGCCGGGATTTTCGCTAAAAACATGCGGGAATGACAGATTGGCAGGAAGTCGAAGTAGAAAATATCTAAGCGAACTCCAACAAAGATGCGACGGACACGACGGCTTCGTAGAGTGCGTACGGGCGCATTTGTTGAAAGACGGCTAACATGAGCGTTTATCAGATTAACAAGCTGCTTTATCTCACGGATAACGACCCCGCCTTTCGCAAACGGATGCAAGAGGAGCCTGAAAAAGTTCTCAGCGAGTTCAAGCTGACCAGCGAGGAGCACGCTGCATTGACTTCAGGCGCGGTGGGAAAGCTCTATCAAATGGGGGTGCACACGTTCTTGCTGAATCATCTGTATCGCTACGAGCTCTTCGGCGTTAATCGGGACAATTATTTGAGCCGGATTCGCGAAGGTATGCCGTATGATCCGCGTTTCGAGCAAGGCAATATGCCGGTCCAACGGTTCATCAAACCAAAACAATGAGCGATCCCGCTGCCGGACCTCGCTGTCACTCTGAGGAGCGATGAGCGACGAAGAAGCTGTGTAGACCCTTCGCGTTCGCTGAGGGAGACTCGCTTGCGCGGACTGACCCTTCACTTGCGTTCAGGGTGAGTCGTCGATCGGACTCTCCGAGCGACGGACGACTCAGCTTTCCGCTTTGATGTACTTGCCCATCTCCTTCAGTGTCTCGGGTGTTTGATTCATCAGCGCGTTGAAATCCTTCAGCACTTGCTCGGGAGCTATATATTGGACTTCGATTTTGGCCTTCTTTGCTTCCGCAATTAGCTCCGGATCTTTGATCGCCTTGGCGAAAGCATCGCGCAATTGTGCGATCCGGTCACTGGGGGTGGCCGGCGGCACGGCGAACGCTCGGCCGATCGCGCCTGGGATCGATTTGATCGCCATCAAGGATTTTCCGAGAGCGCTTGTCGCCAGATCTTCATCGATGGGCAGATTTTCAAAGCCGGGCAAAGCGACTCGGCCCCGAACCAAGGGGCGTACGGCGCCGCGATCGGCAGCGAGCTTGATGGTGGTCGCGAGCGCCGACCAGGCGTCTACTTCCTTGCGCTCGAGGGCGAGCAGTACATCGCTGTTGGACGGATAGCCGGGCACGAGCTTGAGTTTGAATCCAGCGAATTCCTTCAGCAGTAGGGGGAAATCGTGTGCATTCGAACCTGGCCCGGTGGTGCCGGCGACGAGTTCGTGATCGGTCTTTTTGATGTCATCAGCGCTTTTGTACGGCAAGTCAGGCCTGATGGAAAACATCACGCCATCGGCGCCCGATGACCCGAGCCATTGAAATTTGCGGACATCGAAGCGCACCTGTTCGACCTTGGAGAGTTGGGCGATCGCGACATTGGGATTCGCCGCCAGAATGGTCAATCCATCCGGCTTGGCAACATTGAAAACATTATTGGTGGCCAATAGATGAGCCGCGCCGGGCATATGTTGCAGGATTACCGCAGGCTTGCCGGGCAAATATTTGCCCAAATGATGGGAGACGATCTGCGCAGCAATCTCGAGACTGCCGCTCTTCGCGCCGATCAGCACGGTTACCGTCTTGCCCTCAAAAAAATTTGCTTGCCCCCAAACCGGCGCAACCCAAATTGTGAGCCAGCTGAAACAAACAACCCATTTCAAAGCCTGACGATGGTTCATGAAAGCCCCCTTGGTCGTTAGCTGTTAGCCGTAATTTCCCTGGGAAAGCCGCCGCAAAGTTATCGACTGCAGGTATTCTAGTCAAGCCTTGTGAATGGTCCGGGCTCATTGAATTGCCGCTGTGATGATTGATTCCGCTCAAACCAGAAGTTGTCCAGCCGCGGTTGAATCCGCGCCGCGAGTTGCGTTAAAAAGACCGTAGTGAAAGGGTTATCTCGATGAAACAAACTTGCTTTGTCTGCCAAAATGTCGACTGCTTGAGCCGCGGCTCTGAAAAACTGCTCAACGAGCTTACCCAGAAGGTTGCAGAACGATCTCTGGATGCTGAGGTGAAACCTTATATTTGTTTCGGCGGGTGCGATTTTGGCCCCAACATAGTTATCCACCCACAAAAGAACTGGTACGCCGGTGTCAAGCGAGAAGACTTGCCGGAAATTATCGAGTCGCTGGCGGGCGGACCGGCGGTGGCGCGCCTCGACACCATCGATCCCGCGCTGAAAGAGATTGTCTTTTCGCTGCTGGATACCGGAGCATTCTAATTCGCCCAGCTCGACGGCTCGCCCGACTTTCTAAAACAGAAAAAATTTCTCGCTGCGATAGAAAATAGTAGGTTTCGGTGTATCTCCATCATCCAGGTAGTGCGTCACGATCGAACCGGTCATGACGCACGGCAGTGTCTGCAACAATACATCCTATAGTCATTTATGGCTGCCCTTTTAGAGCAATAATCCTGTTCCACTGAATCTTCAGAAGCGGTTGACAGCCCTGGAAGCAAAGCGTTATGCAGGGCGACAAGCGATGCGAGGTGAACGGCAATGACCCGAACCAGCGATAGCGTGGCGCTGCTTGACCAAGATATGGCGGAGAAGAATCTCTCCGGTTATTGGAGCCTCGGGATGGAGGGATTGCCGTCGGAGCCCATGACGCCGGTCAAGCCCTGTCTCTGGAAATGGCGCGACGTTCACCAGAGTCTCGTTCGTGCGGGCGAGGTCATCAGTCTCGAAAATAGCGAGCGGCGTGTCGTTCGGTTGGTCAATCCCGGTCTCGACCGCCGGTGCGGTTTTGCGACACACACCCTGCAGATTTCCTTTCAGTATGTGAAGCCCGGAGAAAATGCGCGAGCGCACCGTCATACCCCGGCGGCGCTGCGCTTCGTCATCAAAGGCAACGGAGCTTACACGACCGTGAACGGCCAGCAGTGCGTGATGGAGCCGGGCGATCTCATTTTGACGCCGAAGCTCACCTGGCATGATCATTCCAACGATTCCAAGCAGCCGATGATCTGGCTGGATGGATTGGATTTTCCGCTGATCACCGCTCTCCATCAGGTGATGCAACAGCGTTATCCGGAGCGCCGCCAGCCGATCGAGAAAAGCAGTGAAGAAAATATGAGTCAGCTCGGCAGATCTATTCGCCACGGCCTTCCGTTAGCAGATTTCTTTCATTACAAGTGGCGCGACACCGAGCCCGCGCTGCGGGCACTGGCACAGGATCCGTCGAGAAGGAATGCCTGCGACGGTTATCTGCTCGAATATCGCAATCCGCTGGACGGCGGGCCCACGATGAAGACGATCGGATGCGCCGTACAGCTTCTCCCGCCCGGTGACCGTACAGAAACGCACCGGCACACGAGCACCGTGATCTACCACGCGTTTCGCGGTAGCGGTACGACGCAGATCGCGGATCACTGCTTCGAATGGGAACAGGGCGACTCGTTTGTCGTGCCGCTGTGGTATCAACATTCTCATTTGAACCGATCGGCTTCCGACGAAGCAATTCTCTTTTCCATGAGCGATGCTCCCGTGCTGAAAGCGCTCGATCTGTATCGCGAGGAGGGCGCGAGCGATTAGTGCTCGCATATCTCGAATGGCAAATTTCAGATTGCAGATTTTTTTCTTGCTCGCAACGCTGGGATGGATTTGTCCCGCGCAGGCGTTTGCGTTCGAAGAAATCATGGTTTCCTACGCCGGCCCGACTGTAACTTTTCTTCCCGCCGAAATCGCGCGACAGCGGGGCTTCATGCGCGAGCAGAATCTCGATGCCAAACTTGTCCTGACGCGCTCGGAGGTGGACCGGGCCGCGCTGGCGAGCGGTAATGTGGACTACACCCTCAGAGCGGGCTCGAGCTTCGTATCGGCGGCACGAGGGTTGCCGATCAAAATTGTTTTGCTCGGCACGATGCGGCCTTTTTGGGGACTGGTGGTGCGGCCCGAGGTCAAATCGGTAAGCGAGCTCAAAGGAAAATCCATGGGCGTGCCCGGCCTGCTCGGATCGCAGCAAATTTCAGCGAAATTTATTTTAAAGCATTACGGTCTCGACCCCGATCGCGATATCGTTTATCGCGTCGTCGATACGGGCACGCGGATCGCGGCGATGCTTTCAGGCACCATCGAGAGCTCGATGATGGACTACGGCGAAGCGTTTCGCGCGAAAAAAGCCGGGCTCAAGTTTCTGGTGAACGCCGCCGATCTGCATGGTCTGATTGCGGGCGGTCTTGCCGTCAATCTCAAAAAGCTCAAGGAGCAGCCTGATCAGGTCAAGCGCATGCTGAAAGCGATGACGCAAGCCCTACGCTTTATTCAAGAGAACCCCGAAGGCACGCAACAGATCATGATGAGCTGGCTCAAGCTTGATCGAGAAATGGCGGCCGATATCTACCAAATGGCAAAAAACAACTACACAAAAACTGGCATGGTGGACGAGCCCACATTGAATTCACTAGTCACGACGATGTTGGCCGAAGCGGGTATCAAAAACGCGGCGCCATCGCAGCTTGTGGATTTCTCATTGCTTCAGCAGGTGCTCAAGTAAGCAGAGCTCCAGCACAGAAGTAGACCTGGAGCCAAGAATTCGTCTCGCCGCGCACTGAAAGAATTGATCTACAGACTTTGGAAGTAGGAGAATCAAAATGGAAATGAATAAATCAGTCACGATTCCGGTCGAGACGGTCGGCCAGGCTTATCTGGAAATCCTTCGTGCGCGCGGCGTCAAATATTTTTTCGGCAATAGCGGCACGGATTTCGGGCCGATTATCGACGGCCTGGCAAAATTTGCGGCGGAAAAAAAAGAATTTCCCAAGCCGATCACCGTTCCCCATGAATTTGTCGCAGTCAGCATGGCGCAAGGCTACGCGATGATCACGGGCGAACCGCAGGTGGTTATGGTTCACGTGATCGTCGGAACTGGAAACGCATCCGCAGCGGTCATGAACGCCGCGCGGCTCAATGTACCGATAATCTTTTCCGCGGGCCGGACACCGCTTACCGAGGAAGGATTGCGGGGCAGTCGCAGCAATTTCATTCATTGGGGTCAGGAATCTTTGGATCAGGGAAGCTTGCTGCGCGAGTTCACACGCTGGGACTATGAGCTACGCAACGGTGATCAAGTGGAGACGGTCGTCGATCGGGCGCTGGAGATGGCGCTCGGCAATCCGCAAGGTCCGGTTTATTTGACATTGCCGCGTGAGGTGTTGGCGCAGAAAATGGAGTCCGTCACCATTCATCCGTTTCGCAAGCAGCGAGAAGAAGCTTTACGACCCAGCGACGAAACCATCAAGCGGACCGCGGAGGTGTTGAGCCGTGCAACCCATCCGGTGATCATCACCGGTCGTTTGGGTTCGGATCCGAGCGCCATGAGTGCCATGGTGTCATTTGCCGAGGCGCTGGTCGCACCGGTAGTGACACCGGCGAGCCCCTTTGTGAGTTTTCCCAATACGCACGATTTTCATCTTGGCGTCAGCTCGGCACCGTATATCAAAGATGCCGACGTGATTGTGGTGGTTGAATCCGATGTGCCTTGGTATCCGGTCCAAGGCAAACCGCCTGAGAACTGCAAAATTGTTCAGATCGCTCGCGATCCCAATTATGGTGCAATTCCCATTCGAAACTTTCCCAAAGACATTTCCATCGGCGGTGATCCCAAGCTCGCTTTGGAATTGCTTGCCCGCGAGTTGAAATCGCACAGCGGAAACGAGAAAGCCCTGGCAGATCGGGCGGAAAGCATTCGCCTGCGCCACCGGCAAACTCGTGAACGCGCGAAAGAGAAGGCAGAAAAAGCAAGCCGGCAGCGACCCATCGACACGGCGTGGTTATCCCATTGCGTCGATCAAGTCAGAGATGCCGATACGCTGATTGTCAATGATCATGGAGTATCACAGGAACAGCTCAGCCTGAGCGAGGCGGGCAGTTACTTCGGCGGTTCTCCCGCCGGCGGCTTGGGTTGGGGAATCGGCGGCGGGTTGGGGATGAAGCTGGCCCATCCCGAAAAGACGGTGATCGTCAGCTGCGGCGATGGCACCTATATGTTCAATAATCCCACCGCGTGTCATTTCGTGTCGCAGGCGTACAATCTGCCTCTGCTCACGATTGTCTGCAATAACGCGATCTGGCACTCCACCAAAGCGGCAACCCAGCAGGTGATGCCCGACGGCTGGGCGGTCAGCACGGAAAATTATCCGCTCTGCGATCTCACGCCGTCGCCGCGCTATGAAAAGATCGTTAGCGCTCACGACGGGTATGGTGAAATGGTCGATGATCCGCAGCAGCTGCCCGCCGCTTTGGAGCGCGCGCTAAAAGTCGTTAAAGAAGAGAAGCGCCAAGCCGTGCTGAACGTCATCTGCGGCACGCACTGAAGCATTAAACACCATGAAGCAGACTAAGATCCTCTTGGCGCTTGCGTTGTTTTGTTTTGCGGTGAGCTCCCCGTGCGCAGCGCAGGAAAAAAAGCTCGAAAAGATTCGCGTGGGCGGTGGCTCGGTGGGGGCACCGCAGATGACGATGTGGTTTGCCAAAGAGGCGAATTTCTATGAGAAGCATGGTCTCGCCGTCGAAGCGATATCGATTCCCGGCAGTTCCATGGCTCTGCAGGCGATGCTTTCGGGCGAAGTGCCGATTATTCAGCTTGGCGGCACCGCATCCATGCTGGCAAATTTCGCCGGCGCCGATACGGTGATCGTAGCGACCGTTATCAAGAAGTTTGTCTTCTCGATCTTTAGCCGACCGGAGATTACACGATTCACCGATCTTAAAGGCAAACTTTTTGGCGCGACGCGCTTTGGCACGCTCTCCGACTTTGCATCGCGTTTTGCATTGGAAAGAAACGGTCTCAATCCTGACCGGGACGTCGCGATGGTACAAACGGGTGGACAACCCGAAACCGTGGTCGCGCTGCTTACCGGAAAAGTTCAGGGCGCGGCACTGTCGGTGCCGGCAATCTT
>DATIEH010000163.1:0-4637 GCA_035455905.1 Binatia bacterium
GATCTCACCGCCGGCGAGAGAAAAAATCTCTTTTTTCCCTTTCAGCTCGTCGAGTGAAACGGGGAAAAGATCGCTGTGGGTCAAATGGTGTAGACTTCGTGTTAGCGCTCCAGGACTACCGCCGGGTCCGAGAATGAAGGTGCGCGCCTTAGCCGTGAGCAGGGGCTCAAAAAAACAGAGCCCCATGACGTGATCGATATGGGTGTGACTGAGAAAGATATAAGCGGCCGGAACCGCCGCCGCTCCATTACAAAGCTCCTTGCCCAGGGGAATGATGCCGGTACCGGCGTCGAAGATCAATCGCCGTCCGTCGACTTGCACCTCGACGCAGGAGGTATTGCCGCCCACTTTGGAGCTCCCTCGATCCACGGTCGGATAACTTCCGCGGACGCCCCAGAACTTAAGACGAATCTCCCGGTTGCTCTTGGCAGTTTGGGACTTACCCGTCATGTGACGACTCAGCGGGCGCTCAAGATGTTGTAGGCAAGCACGGGGCGCGCAAGGCCTTTGAGGCTAAGCTGATCGATGGCCTCCGCCTCGAACGCATGTTCCAGCCGGCTCATGGTTTTTTGATCCGTGAGTATTTGACCTCCCTTGGCTTCGGCGCAGAGGCGCGCTGCCAGATTGGGTAAGTTCCCGACGGTGCCGTAATCCATGCGCCCTTCAAATCCCATCGTGCCGAGAGTCGCGTAGCCCGCGGCTATGCCGACGCCCAAATCCAAGTTATAGCCTTTCTTCAACCATGCAACGCGTAACTCTTTCACTCGGTCGCGCATCTCGAGCGCCATCAGCGTTGCATGCTGTGCGTGATCTTCGCACGGAATCGGGTCATTGAAAATAATCACAATCCCGTCGCCCATAAACCGTTCGAGTGTGCCCTCGAACTTGAAAACCAATTGGCCCATCTCGGCGTGATAATGGCGTAGAAACTCCATCACTTCTTCCGGCTCGGCGCTGTCCGAAAAGGCGGTAAAGCCGCGCAGGTCGAGAAAAACGATCGTGATCTCACGCCGGTGAGTTCTGAACAACTCGTCATCTTGGCCGAGAATAGTTTCGGCGATCTGCGGCGAGAGATAGCGTTTGAGCCGAGCCATTCGCTCCAGCTCGCTCACCTGCTTTTTGACCGTCTCGGCAAGAGTGCGGTTCCACTCGGCGAGCGTATCGTGCATCTCTTTGAGCCGCATCATGGCGCGCACCCGGGCCAGAAGCTCGAAGGAGTCGAAGGGCTTGGTGACGTAATCATCGGCGCCGGCGTCGAGTCCAGCTACCTTGTCTTCTTGCGTGGCCTTGGCGGTAAGCAGAATTACCGGGATGCCCTGGTGTTCCGGCGTCGCCCTGAGGCGTTTGACAACCTCGAGGCCGTTCATGCGCGGCATCATGTAATCCAGCAGGATCACGTCCGGCTCGAAGCTTTGAGTTTTCTCTAACGCTTCAACACCGTCGCCCGCCCTCTCGATCGCATAGTCGTAGTCGCCGAGCTCCTGCTCGAGCAAATCGAGATTAAACGGCTCGTCATCGACGATGAGAATTTTCTTACTCATGAGTCATCCGACATACTTTTTAATTTTTTCGAGCAAGAGCTCTTCATCGATGGGCTTGGATAAGTAATCGTCGCAGCCAGCTTTGCGCGCTTCGATTTCATCGCCAACCATCGCGTGAGACGTGACGGCGATAATGGGGATGTGCTTCAATGCGCTGTTGGCTTTGATGCGTCGCGTCGCTTCCCATCCATCCATGACCGGCATGCCCAAATCCATCAAGATCAGATCGGGTTTTTGCTGTTCTGTGGCTTTGACGCCCTGCTCTCCATCCACCGCCTCTAATACGGCGTAGTTCTCTTCAAGCAATTGCACGAGCAAGTCCCGGTTCCAGTCGGTATCGTCGACGACGAGAATTTTCTTTTTGGCCATGTTTTGATCCTCGTTAAAGGAGTGAAAAGTAAGGAGTAAGTAGTGAGAAGATTGCGGACCTCTCCTTCCCCTTTTTTCTCGCTCCTTACTTCTTTGATACGTGGCGAATCAGGCCTGTAATCATCTTGTCAATCGGTTCCATTTTTTCATCGAGACTCTTTCGACACTCGACGTCGAGGTATCCCAGTCGGCTCGCGATTTCGATCTGGGTATCCAGCTCACTCAATGAACCTTGGGCAACATGAAGGAAGTTTCTAAATTCCTTCTTGGTTTGCCGTGCCGCACCCTCTGCGATATTGCTCGGAATGCTAACCGCTGCCCGCCGAACTTGGTTCGTTATTCCGTAAACCTCTTGACTCGGAAACTGCTCTGTCGCTGCGTAAATCTTAAGCACCAAGTCCATCGATTGCTTCCACGCCTCAAGATTTTTGTGCGGTTTCTCCATTCTCTGCTTACTCCTAACTCTTTACTTCTAACCATTTACTTCCCTGTCATTGTTTCAGTTCCATCGGCAGCGTGATCGTGAACTGCGAACCTTTGCCGACTTCGCTTGCCACGACGATCTCTCCGCCCATCAAGTTGATGAATTTTTTAACGATGGCGAGGCCGAGACCGGTGCCGCCGTATTTACGCGTGCTCGACATGTCTGCCTGGCGAAATTCATCGAAGATGTATTTCAACGCCTCTTGATTCATGCCGATGCCGGTGTCGGACACGGTGAGCTTGACGGTCCCGTTATTGCGCGCGGCGGCGACTTTGATCTCGCCTTTTTCGGTAAATTTGACGGCGTTGCTCAGTAGGTTGAGAACACATTGCTTGAGCTTATCGCGATCGGTTTTCATCGGCGGAATGTCGGGCGCGATTTCAGTGATTAGTTTCACATTGCCGTTCCTGAGTAGGGGTTCGACGGTCGTGGTAGCCACGCGGATGATCTCATCGAGTTTGAAAGTTTCGGCAAACGCCTCCATGCGTCCGGCCTCAATCTTGGCCAAATCGAGCAGCTCGTTGATCAAGGTAAGCAAATGATCCGAGCTCACGAGAACTTTCTGCAGATTTTCCTTTTGCAGGGGTTCGAGCTTTCCTTCGCTGCGGCGCAACACAATTCGGGTAAAGCCGATGATCGAGTTGAGCGGCGTCCGCAGCTCGTGGCTGACGTTGGCGAGGAATTGGGATTTGTGCCGGTTGGCGGCTTCGAGCTGGTCGTTCTTATCCTGGATCTCCTGGAACAAACGGACATTTTCAATCGCGATCACCGCTTGATCGGCGAAGGTTTTAAGCAAAGTGATCTCTTTCTCGGTAAACGGTTGCGGCGTTTTTCGTCGGACGTTTATGACGCCGATGGGTACGCCTTCGCGAAGCAGCGGCGTAGCCAGTGAGGATCTAATCCCATATTCGGCTCTTCGTCTGGCGTCTGGAAACTCGCTTTCAAATTCTTCCATGTCAGCTACATGCACCGTCTGTCGATCGATGACGGCGCGGCCCGCGATTGTGCCGCGCGAGAGAGCCTGGCCAACTTCTCCGATCGGCCCCCATGGCAAGGGCCCGTACTTCGCGGCCCTTCGTAACGCATTGGCCTCGACCCGATAGATGACCGCGTCCTCCGATTGTGTAACTCTGGCGGCATTCTCCGCGATTATTTCCAAGACCGGCTGCGCATCCGTGGGCGAGCTGGCAATTACGCCCAGAATCTCGCTGGTCGCTGTCTGCTGCTGGAGTGATTCGGTGAGTTCTTTGGTGCGGTCTTCGACTTTGCGCTCCAAGTCGACGTACGAATCCTGAAGCTGCTCGGTCATTCTGTTGAATTCATCGGCGAGCACTTCGATTTCGTCGCCGGTTTTAAGATTCAAGCGAAAGCCGAGATCCCCCGCGCCGATTCGTTCTACGCCTTCACGAAGAATCCGCACCGGCTGCACGACCCGGCGGGCGAGAAAATAACTGGCAAAGAGCGCCATGCCGAGGCCAATCATGAATAAGGCTGAAGTGCGGAGCATTGAGGCGTAAAGCGCTTCGTAAGCCTCTTCTAGCGGCCGCTCGACAATCACCGCCCATTCAAAGCCGGGAATGAGCGCGAAGGAGCTGAGAACATCCTTGCCCTGAAGGTTTTTCGCGACCACCGCGTTGACGGCGCGCGTCCCCGGCGCCGTGTCGAAAGCAGCGGCGACAACCGGCAATTGACGCACATTGCGTCGTTGCAAGACCAAACTGATATCGGGATGGGCGATCAGCTCGCCGGATCGGCTGACCGCATAGGCGTAGCCGGCTTTGCCGATGGTGATGCTGGAAACCACATCGCCGATGTATTTGAGATTGACTTCCGCCTGCAGCACGCCGATGACGTCGCCGGCAAAGCGTTCGATGGGCACGGCGATGGTCATATAAGGCTCGGAGCCGCGCACGAAGTAGACCGGACTAAAATACGATTTTCCCTGGAATGCCTGTTTGAAGGCTGGGGAGGAAGAGAGATCCTTTTTGGCATCCGGCAAGACCGTGCGCAGTCGTGAGGCCTGCACTTGGATGAGTCCATGTTCGTTGAGCGCAACCGCCTCAGTCACCGCCGGGGCGATTAGCAGGAGTTTTTCCAGCTCGAAGCGAAAATCGGCGGTCAAACCTTTGGGTGCAATGTCGCGGCTCTTGGTGGCGCCTTTCAGGACGTTGTGGATTTCCTGGACGAAATGCTCGATTTTGAAAGCCGCGCCGGCGGCGATCTCCTTCTGCAAGAGCGCCAAT
>DATIEH010000164.1:0-5266 GCA_035455905.1 Binatia bacterium
GATCAGCCGCGCGCGCTGGCGGATACGTTTCGCGGCCGCATCTCATTGAAAGACGGCCAAGTATCGCTCGAGGATATCAAGTTGACGGCGACCGCAGTGAAGCAAATCAAACGCTTTCACCTAGTCGCATGTGGCACCGCATGGCATGCCTGCCTGGTGGGCAAGTTTTTGCTCGAAGAAATCGCCGGCATTCCGGCGGAAGTCGATTACGGTTCTGAGTTTCGCTATCGTTCGCCGCTCATGGATCCCAAATCCGTATTGCTGATGGTCAGTCAATCGGGTGAAACCGCCGACACCTTGGCGGCGACCGAGATCGCGCGCGCTAAAAGAGCGAAAATTCTGTCGATATGTAATGTGATTGATTCTTCGATCGCGCGAAAATCTGACGGTGTTCTGTATACTCATGCCGGGCCCGAGATCAGTGTCGCCAGCACCAAAGCGTTTACGACACAATTGACGGCGCTCTACCTTTTGGCAGTTGCGTTAGGGCGCCTGACCGGCAAACTCAAGGCCAATGACGCACGCAAGCTTTTGCGTGATCTCATGTCATTACCGAGCTGGATCGAGAAGACGTTGGAGCTTGAAAATGAGGTCAAAGATTTAGCGCGTGATCTCATGCACAGCAGAGATTTTCTCTATCTCGGTCGCGGCATCAATTATCCCATCGCCCTGGAAGGCGCGCTCAAGCTCAAGGAAATTTCCTATATTCACGCGGAAGGTTATCCTGCCGGCGAAATGAAGCACGGGCCGATTGCGCTGATCGATGAACAGATGCCGGTTATCGTGCTCGCGCCGCGGGATCGCTATTTTCAGAAAACCGTGAGCAATTTGAAGGAGGTCGAGTCCCGCGGGGGCAAGGTCGTGGTGTTGACGGACGATTCCAAAACCGCCATCGAGATGGCCGCTCATCGCACATTGACGCTCCCCAAAGCTTCGCACTATCTTACGCCGATCGTCATGACTGTTCCGCTCCAACTGCTTGCTTATCATATTGCGGTCCACCGCGGCACCGACGTCGATCAGCCTCGTAATCTCGCCAAGAGCGTGACGGTCGAATAATGGCTGCGACGCGGCGACCTGCACCGGCACGGAAATTTCTAGGCGGGAGTTTCGCGCAGTAGGCGAGCCGCATCTTCGGGGCTTACGGAATTCAAATGAATGCCCGAACCCCATTCCAAACCCGCGGCTTTGGCAACTTGCGGCAAAATCTCAATATGCCAGTGGTATTGATGTTCGGCAGATTCCTGCGGCGGAAGTGAGTGGATGAAGTAATTGAAGGCGGGATTTCCAAGAGCGTGATTGAGCTTTAGGATCACGTTTCGGAGAGCACGCGCGAGCTCGGAAATCTCTTCGTGCGAGCTGCTCTCGAAAGTCGCCGAGTGATGTTTTGGCAGGATCCACGTCTCATACGAAAAGCGCGGCGCGAACGGACAAAGCGCCACGAAACGCTCCGTCGAGGTTACTAGACGCGTCCCGCTAGCGGACTCCGTTTGGCTCATCGCACAATAAAAGCAAGCGCCTGTGGATCGGTAGTGTCGATTCGCGCCAGTGAGTTCCTCGCTCACTTCCTGCGGAACGAACGGAAGAGCGATCACCTGTGAGTGAACATGCTCGAGGGTCGCTCCGGCGGCTTCGCCGTGATTTTTATAGATCAGTAAGCAGCGCCACCGGCGATCCTTTCGCAGCGTCGTAAGGCGCGCCTGATAAGCGCGCAAGATATTGATGAATTGATTTTCATCGAGCGCGCCGATGTTGACGATGTGGTGGGGATTTTCGATGATCACTTCGTGAACACCAACTCCCGCCCATAGCTTGTAGTGACTCTGGTTAGCTTCACTCCACTGGCCAATGCCTTCGAGCGCCGGATACTTGTTTGGAACCGCGCGCACACGCCAACCGGGTGTATCTGCCAAGCTGTGCGGTTCCCGTTGCGCATAGATTTCCGGTGGCGTCATGATTTCATTACCTTCGCAAAACGGACATGCCAGGGAGTACGCAGGCTCTGTTTGATCGTCGCAGTGGCGAGGCCGGTTCGAGCGGTTCGATGCAATGATGACGTAGCGCCCGGTGATGGGGTCTTGTCTGAATTCAGGCATGCCCAGGCTCCAGGCCAACGTGCCTCATGAACGGGTGCGTATTGAATTGGGTGAATACCCCAAACCGACGAAATAAAATTCCGAGGAGCCCTGGCGCGTTGCTTCGGGCTTGGTCCGCTGCACGTTTAGAAAATACCGTTTCATCGCCGCCGTAAACGCGTGCAAATCCTGACTGATGAAACTTTTAATCAGCAAAGCGCCTCCTGGGCGAAGTAAGTCGACGGCCGTCGCGAGGGCAATCTGGTTCAATTCAAAACAGCGCGCCATGTCCGCATCACGAATGCCGCTTAGTTTCGGCGCCAGGTCGCATAACACGCAGTCTGCGGGACCGCTCAGCAGTTGTTTAATCTTCTCGCGTACCTCATCCACGGTCATGTCCGCTTGCAGGAGGACAATGTTGCGTTCGTGAAATGGTTCGATACCCTGCAAGTCCACACCGACGATCTTGCCATCGGCGCCGACTATTTTGGCAGCGACTTGAAGCCAGCCGCCTGGGGCAGCGCCGAGATCGACGACGGAATCGCCGGGGTGGAGAAAACGGTAACGCTCCTGCAGCTCCAGAAGTTTATAAGCCGCACGGGAGCGATAACCCTGCTGCTTCGCTTTTTTGTAATAGCGATCGTGGTGATCGTAGGCCATAAAAACTGGATTCTGACCTGTTCATGAGTAAAAAAAAAGCCCGACCTCCGAAGGTCGGGCTTGATTATCGAAAGCTCGTCTGGCTTCAGCGAGAGCCTTTGACCTGCAACTCGACCCTTCGGTTCACTGCGCGTGCCCATTGAGTGTCCTGATCAATCAACGGCTTGCTCTCGCCGAGGCTAATGGCTGAAACGCGGTTTGGGTCCACGCCTTGCGCAACGAGCTCCTTGATCACGGTTTCGGCGCGGCGCCGGCCGAGCTTTTGGTTGTACTCTTCAGAGCCTGCCACATCGGTGTGGCCCTCGATCACCAGAGTCAGATCGCCTGCTTGTTTCAGGCGCTCCGCGGCCAGATAGACTTGGCCTTTGCCGAGGTCGGTCAGCTCAGCGGAATCGAAACGAAAAGCGACCACGGGGAACACCATCTTCTCCACTTCGACGATTTTTGGCACTTCCTTGACCACGACCTTTTCCACTGGGACTTCGACAATCTTGACGGTTTCTTGCGCAGTCGGCGCCGCGGCTTGTGGTTGTGCTGGGGCTGGAGCCGGAGCAGCGGGTTTCTGTGGCGCGGTTTTCGGCATTCCATAATCGCGTGTCGTCTGTGGTTCGGCTAGAATCGGCGGATGGGGGCGATGGCCAAAGAAGGCTTCCTGTGGCTCGGTTGCACTGACGAGAAAGTGAAAAGGCCGAAATACTATCCATTCCGCCACAAACCCGACCGGGTAAAGCAGGTACGCCGCAACCCTCAATGGATTTGATTGGCTGTCGTCATAGTCATCCCATTCAGCCAAGAGTCTTTGCGGGTGGAGCACTAATATCAGCATGAAAACCGACGCCAATGATCGGGAAACCTTCATATGAGCCTCCTTGCGGCTGAACAATACAAGTCTAAGCGCCGGCAGCTTTTTTGTCAAATTTCTTTGGGCGACGCCTTAGGGTATGCGGATCTCTCAAGGCTCACATTTTGAATGCGAAAACAAGCAAATGTCGCGCTCATCAATTTCATCGTAACTGGCAGAGTGTTGTAAGCATTCCGATGATGTTTTATGAACAGGTGATCTATTGAGCCTTTTGGGGGCCGGACGTGCTTATCACTACCGAGAAAAGCGAGCGTCGCATAGCCATTACGTGGGAGCGGCCGCCGCTGAATGTCCTGAACATCGAGCTGCTAAGTGAGCTCGATCAGGCTCTCACCAAGTGCGCAGATGATAGCGGCGTAGATCTCGTCGTACTGAAGGGCGCCGGCGCGCGCGCTTTTTCTTCGGGTGTGGATATTCGCGATCACACGAAAGAGAAAGTTCCCGAAATGCTCCAAATCGTTCATGGGGTCGTGCGCAAGCTGCTTGCACTGCCGCAGGTGACAGTCGCCGCAGTTCGCGGCGCCTGCCTCGGTGGCGGTTGCGAGATCGCAAGCTCGTGCGACTTGATCGTCGCCAGTGAAGATAGTTTGTTTGCGACGCCAGAAATTCGCGTCGGCTGTTACCCTCCGGTTGCGTTAGCGCGGTTTTCCGAACTGATTGGTTATCACCGCGCCGCGGAAATGATTCTCACCGGACGAAGTTTTTCGGCCCGCGAAGCCTGTGCCATGGGGCTGATCAATCGAGTCTGTGCGGCGGACCAATTTGATACCGAGCTGCAGACGTTCCTGGAACAGCTCTTGGGACAAAGCGGAGCAGTTCTGCGTTTGGCGGTGAAGGGTCTGCGCGCGTTATTGTTGAACGGATTCGACCAAGCTCTTCAGTATTCTGAGCAACTCTACTGCCGAGAGCTTCTGCAAACAGCCGATGTCGAGGAAGGAATCAACGCATTCCTACAGAAGCGGCCGCCAATCTGGAACCATCGTTAGATTTGCCTCGTCCTGTGAGTTCCAAAAGGAAAATCTGTGTGCTACCGTCGCGTTGAATGGCTGAGTTTGAGGTCAAAATCGCCACCCATGCGCATGAAATCGAAGAGGCCCAACGGCTTAGATTCCAAGTTTTCAATCTCGAACTCAACAAAGGATTAAAAGCGTCTTACGAGCGCGGTTTGGACGTCGATGAGTTCGACGCCTATTGCGATCATCTGATCGTTCGTGATCTCGAGAGCGGGGATGTGGTCGGTACCTATCGTCTGTTACGCGGCGCGCAAGCGCGCCGGCACATCGGTTTTTACTCCGAAAAAGAATTCGACTTGTCGCGCATTAAAGAGCGCGATGGAGAACTGATGGAGCTTGGCCGCTCATGCGCGCGCAAGGATTTTCGTCACCGATCTTTGCTTCCACTGATGTGGGAAGCGATCGCCGAACAGGTGCGGCTTCACCACGTGCGCTATCTATTCGGGTGCGGCAGCCTCTATACCACCGAGACAGCCGAAGTGAGCGCCATTTTTTCACTCCTGAAAAACCGTTATTACGCGCCGGAGATATTTCGCGTTTCTCCGGTAGCGAACTGTCGATTCGTTGGCGTTCTGAGCGATCTGCCTATCAGTGATGAGCAAACACTATTTCAAAAGCTGCCGAGTCTCATCAAGGGTTAAGATCGGAAGAGCGTC
>DATIEH010000165.1:0-2877 GCA_035455905.1 Binatia bacterium
GTCGGCGTCGTCGGGAAATTTTACGCTCTTGATGCGCTCAAACGACGAGCCATCGAGGATGTCGCACGCGCCGGTCTTCCCGTTGGCGATAAAGATCTTGTTGAACCCGGAACTGAAGCCGACGCCCTGCGGCTCGTGCAATCCCGGGATGCTCTTGAAATGCTTGCCGGCATTTAGATCCAAGATTTCAACGGAATTAGTTCCCAGCGCGGCGATGAATAGTCGCTGGCCTTTAACATCAACGGCCATGTGGTCGATGCGGCCTTCGACATTAGGCAAAGGGATCGTTTGTACCATGCGCAGCGCGGAAGACTCTTGAGCCAGTGCGTCGATTGTCATCACAGCAAAGACCATCAGAAGTACGTTGAGAAAAACCGTCATGACTTTCTATCGGCACCGACAGAAGCAACTTATTTCTTCTGCGTATCGAGGGCTGTCTTCAATCCTTCTGCCTATCAATCGCGTTTTCTCTTGGAATATTCGTAAAGGTCGTCAAAGACGGCCGAGCCGCGCGCTAGACGGGTCTCGTCGTCTCTGTGAGCCATCGCGATACCCGCGATGACCTGCTCAATACCAGGAGTCTCCTGGCGTGCGAACTTGGAGTCCTTCAGGTCGATGTCGTGGACAATTTCTGCGATTCTGCGTAGAGCGGGATCATTGATTCCCATACGCTCAATCAGGATCTCCAACGTGCAACGATCTCCCTCATGCGTAAATTCGGCCTCGAACATATCGAAACGTATTTCGCCAGGGAGCGGCTTGTAGCCTTTGGCAGGAACAAATTTGAAACGGGCGCCCGGATCAACAAAGCGGCGTACGAACCATGCGCTTGCGATCCGATCGACGTAAATGCCTTTGCGCGTCACCCATGTCTTGTCCTTCAACTCACTCACCAATGACGTTGCAGACTTCATGGGTCGCGTGCCACTGTTTTCATGCATACGCGTCTCGATCCCGGAGATGAGCCCGTCAACTACCTCGCGGCCTCGCGCGCCAAAAAAGTCAATGGCGACAACCTCGGCAAGGCGCCGCTTAAGCTTGGCAAGATCGGCCTCGATTTGCGCAGAGCGGTCGTCCTTGATCTTACTTTTAGGCACGGAAGTCGCAGCGAGCCGGCGAGCTTCCACGGCAATTTCGTCGTAGTCCGCGCTGCGGGCGGTCTGAAACAAGGCTTCCACTTCTCCGTCCGAAAGACCGTCGACGAAACGTGCTTCGCAGAGGGTTGCCTCTCCACCGCCTTCAACGATTTCCCGCAAAACCCACTGAAAATCTTCTTGCGTCTGCTCGTTCTTGGGTAGGACATACACCGAGTTCTTAATGGCCACTGCGCCGAGCCGCTGAAGCCGCCGCCAAATTTTGACGCGGAAATAATCGGGCTTGGGCGGGATCTGATGAATGAGCAGCAACCATCGGCCTTCTGAATCTTGCATTCGCGTTTCTTTGACTTGAAGATACAACTGTTATATAGCAGATTCAAGTGATAGATGACAAATCCCTTGAAAGGATGACCGATCCAGTGGAAGTTTCAATTCCCGGTGCAACTGAAACAACGCCAACTGACGTAGGACTATGGCCCCTTGTTAATTACTTTCTGAAGCTCGGGACCATCGGCTTCGGTGGACCGGCAGCGCTGGTCGGTTTCATGCATAGAGATCTCGTAGAAAAAAGAAGCTGGATCACCGAGGATACCTACAAGCTGTCGCTCGCGCTCGCTCAAATCATGCCTGGACCTCTCGCCGCCCAAACCGCAATTGCCATCGGCTATTTCGAGGGCGGCATTCTCGGCGCAACTCTGGTCGGTTTCAGCTTTATTCTCCCCTCATTCTTAATGGTGGTTGCGATCTCGCTTGCTTACGTCGCCTACGGTGGTCTGTGGTGGATGCAAGCACTCTTCTATGCCATCGGCGCAACGGTCATTGCGATCATCGCGATTGCTGCTTACAAACTGGCGCGCAGCACCAACAAGCGCAACCCGCTTCTTTGGGGCATTTTCGCCGTCCTCACAATCGTAACCGCGTGGGCGCAAACCGAGTTAGCGGAGTTCTTCATTCTTGCCGGACTACTCGCCTTGGTTTTTCAGGCTTGGCCAGGCTGGAAAACTGGGACGCCAATGGTGCTCGGGGCCGTAGCGCTCGGCGCGGCTGTCTGGCTGATGGAGGCGTGGCTCGGGCAGGCGAATACCGGTAGCAATACCGGCCACGTACTAGCCGAGATCCTGTTGTTTTTTACCAAAGCCGGCGCGTTCGTGTTCGGCAGCGGCCTGGCAATCGTGCCGTTCTTGCATCAGGGAGTTGTGCAGCAGTTCGGGTGGCTCAATGAGCATCAGTTCCTGGACGCAGTAGCGGTGGCGATGATCACCCCGGGTCCAGTCGTTATTACGGTTGCTTTCATCGGCTTTCTTGTCGCCGGCTTGGCAGGGTCGATCATGGCGTCGATCGGTATCTTTTTACCGGTATATATCTTCACGATCGTGCCGGCGCCCTGGTTCAAACGCCATCGGGATAATCCTCAGCTCAAAGCCTTCGTTGACGGAGCCACTGCCGCCGCCACCGGTGCGATTACCGGTGCAGTGATTGTGCTGGGCGCGCGTGCAATCACCGATATTCCAACCGCGAGTATCGCGCTCGTCAGCCTCGCGGTTCTATGGCGCTACAAAGTCGGCGAGCCGATCATCGTCACGATTTCCGGTCTTATCGGATTGATCCTCTGGCCGCTGGTACGTGGCGGATAATCATCAATGCAAAAGGAGGCGAAACCATGAAGTGGGTGACTCGTGCTCGACCGAAGGTGGACCGTGTGGCTTGTCCCTGGCTGATCAAGCGTTTCGTTGATTCTCAGGCCGAGTTTCTCTATGTGCCAGCCGATCAAGTAATGGAG
>DATIEH010000166.1:0-2887 GCA_035455905.1 Binatia bacterium
TCGACCGCGGCACGCGTTGGAGCGCGCGCACCGGCCTCATCCGGATCCTACCCGGCTCCATTGCCCCCGGCGCGTCGAATGGAAGCAGCGGTTTACGAAACGGTCCACGAAGCCTCCGTCTACGACAATCCGTCATCTCAGGCGCGGGTGATTTCTCAAATCCGCGGTGGAACGCGCATCAATGTCGTCAGCTCCGCCGGCGATTGGCTCGAGGTACGGTCAAAGCACGGCAATCCGCCAGGCTATGTGCGATCGAACGATGCCCGCCCGATTAGCAGAACCAACTGAGACTTTACAAGGTTAAGCGGTCAAGCCGGCGCCTATTTCGCCGCCAGGACTAGAGCCCCGCCACAAGGCAAGGGGGGTGTATGGCGGTTGAGCAAGCGTCAGGCAAAAATGTGGGGAGCCTTTTAGGCTCCCCACCAAAAGCTTTCGGGGTGCGAAGTCAGCACTTAATCGCGATCGCGGCCTCGGAACAACAGGTAAACCAAACCCGCGGCAATAAGCACCGTTTGGAAAGGATACTTTCGAACAAAGTCCCGGAAGTCTGCGGCCATCGTGCTGAAATCGTTCTCTGTAACATATGACCGAGCGCTCTCGAAGCCGTTTGCAGCCGATGAAAACGCTTCCCGCGCTTTGTTCGCGGCAGTTTCGCCCGCGGCGTAGGTTTTCGACTTGAGATTATCAAAACTCATACCCGAGCCTTCATACTCCTGGAGCCGCCGATCGACATCCTGTTGCGCTTGCTCGCGGGTCCAACCGTATTTTTGCTGCAATAACCCGATCAACCGATCCTTCTGACCGCCTACCCATTCAAAATCGTCATCACTCAGATTGCCCCACCAAGACCTGAGCGTCCCCTTTAGTTCGCGCCATTGTCCGGCGAATACATCCTCATTCATTGTGATTTCTCCCTTCGGCTAAGGCTCTCCTTATCGGAGACCCAAATATCCAAGAATAAACAATACGACGACCACGACACCGATTATGTAAAAAATACTGCCCATCGTTTTGCCCCCCTAATTTTTATTCGCCCACACGCATGGACTGCTCCTTCGTTGTGCAACCACGATGCCACAAAATCGCGTGATAAATTTCCAGTAAATTCAGTCGAGGTTTGTTTCTACGTGTGTGAAAAACCATGAATGAATACAGAAATTCCTCCGTGTGATAGGAGGTTTCATTCGGTTCGCGCAGCGGCGGCGTGCAAACTCGTCGGACGTCGGTGCTTGACTAAACGGCGGAGAGTCGAATAGGGTCGCCACAAGAAGAACTCGGACTACACATTCGCGCTCGGCAAATCTCCATTGCCGCTCGATCCAGAAGAAACGGAGCCTCCATGGCGAAGCAATCGATCCTACCGGCCGTGATTTTGATCACCCTCATCGGCAACTCTTTCGCGGTTGCTCAACAACCGCGGGAAACCGATCCTCGCTTTGAAAAACTGGCCAAAGACTATTACCCCAAGGCCAAACAGGAAGGCGCGCTGGTGGTTTACACGGTTTGGGACGTCGATCACATTCGGTCGCTCACCGAAGCCTTCAGTAAGCGGTTCCCCGGGATTACCGCCTCGTACTGGCAGGCGACTCGGTCCGAAGTGACGACCCGCACCTTAACAGAGTATCAAGGAAATCAACCCAGCGTGGATGTGATCGTTACCGAAGCGCCGCTGGTTCTGCACAACGCCGGGGCGACGCAGCCTTATCAAACCGTTCAGGGCAGCGCTCTGTTCGTCAACGATGCAATTGCTCCGGTGGTGAGCTTGCAGATCCAGGCGCTCGCCTACAACACCAAGAAACTCAAGCGCGAGGAGGCGCCGAAGAGCTGGGAAGACGTCACCAATCCAAAATACAAGGGAATCGTTGCGTTGGATGACCCCATGAGAGCCGGTCCGTTAAGCTCGATGCTCGCGGCGTTCAAGGACGAGTGGAAAGACGATACGCGGTTCGGGAATTTTATCAAAGGGCTGAAGTCGCTGAACGTCCCCATTCACAAAAGCACGAGCGCCATGTTTCGGCTGTTGGTTGCGGGTGAATACTCGATTATCATGCCGGCGCTTTTCCATGATGTCGTCCATGAAAAGGAGGTCGGCAGCCCGATCGACTTTGTCCG
Organism: Binatia bacterium; assembly: GCA_035455905.1. Classification (GTDB taxonomy): domain Bacteria; phylum Desulfobacterota; class Binatia; order UBA9968; family UBA9968; genus DP-20. The sequence continues at coordinate 2,113 of DATIEH010000166.1, forward strand.
AGGCGCCGCGCCCGTGGTCTCGCCGCAACAAGCCGCCATCTATGCCAAAGCGCCGCATCCGACAGCGGCGAAGCTCTTTGCCGAATGGTTAACCTCTCCTGAAGGCCAAGCGGCCGTGGATGCTGTAGGTCGAGCGAGTTCCCGTAAAGGATTCAAGTCCAAGACCTCAATGGAGAACGGCTGGGGGCCAAAGGTCAAACCGATCGTGGTGTCGAACAAGGATTATATAGAGGATGCACGCAAGTGGCTCGACACGGCCGTCAAGCCTGTATGGGAGAATTAGCCAGTGACTCATCCGTACGTTAAAACGTCTCCACTAATTCCCGCAGTCGCTCTTTCGCTTCTTTGAGAATCGGTACGCCGTCACCCACCAGTAGAATGTCGAAGTCGAGCGCCAGTAGCTGACGTACGCTGTCGCGCAGGCGCGGCGGATCGTCTACGACCTTGTCTGGCAGGAGCTTGCATTTCCCGGGTGGATCGCCGACGACGGCGTCGCCAACGAGAAGAATTTTTCGATCCCGCCAGTGAAGCACGACTTCGCCCAACGATTTTCCCGGGGCGTCGATCACCACGAATGGACCGACCTTGTCCCCCGGGTTCAATTCGCCGTCCAGCTCCGCGCCTTCTTTGCGGGCGTGAGCCGCGTCCGCCGGATGGATTAGCGTTCGCGCGCCGGTGCGCGCACGAATCTTGTTCGCCGCTCGCGAGTGATTGCGGTTGGTAATGAGAATGCGCGCGACGCCCTGCCGCTCAATTTCCGTGAGATCCTCATCAT
>DATIEH010000167.1:0-17730 GCA_035455905.1 Binatia bacterium
CGAAGCGTTTGGTCTTCGCGTGAGCGTTCTACCGGCCTTTTCCGCAGCGAGCGGTATTTTCTTCTTATAAAAATTGCTTCGCCGGGAATTTTTTCCGCTTCCCTCTTGTCAAACATAGTAGAAGTGCGAGTCAACGCAAAAGAAGGGGGGCGGTATTTGCCCTTCCCCGGCAACACTTTCGCCCGACATCAACCGAGATAGCCGGAGTAAAAACTGATCACAACGGAGGAACAGCCTCAAATGAAATCGATCAAAAAGACCTTGTTAGCTGTCTGTATGGTAGCAATGCCGACCGCCGGCTTCGCGAAAGAACCGCCGCCCTTTGCGCATGTCTCGATATCAATGGATGGAGCTGCGCCACGTCGCACCGTTCCTGACTTTTCGTTGATCGAGCGCAGTGGAAAAAAGGTCACACTAGCCGATCTCCGGGGACAAGTCTGGATCGCCGACTTCATTTATACGAAGTGTACCGATACCTGCCCGCTGCAGACCGCCGACATGGCCAGATTGCAGGATCGTTGGCTCAACGAAAAGGAGCTCAACCTGGTTTCCTTTTCGGTTGACCCAGAGCACGACACGCCGCCGGTTCTTTCGCGTTACGCCGCCCGATTTAAAGCAGATCCAAAACGGTGGCTGTTCGTCACGGGCTCCCGCCCACAAATCGTTCATCTGATCGAGGACGGTTTTCACCTCGGTGTTGCATCCGCATCAAGTCACGCCAATGTCATTTTACATAGCCCGCGCTTCGTTCTCGTCGATAAACAGGGGCAGATTCGCGGCTACTACAACAATGACGATCCAAAGGCGATGCAAAGGCTCAATCAGGACGTGGCATCTTTGCTCGATAAATAAAGGCGCGGGAATAATTTGGCCTCTACCCCGGTATTACAAGCAGCAGGAAATCATTACGTAAGGAGAGTTGCTTATGGCACCAAAGATTGACCGCCGGGAGTTTTTAAAACTTGCCGGTATCGGTGGAGTTGTCTTCGCGTCGGGTATCGGCTGCTCTGTAGCGCGCAACGGAGTTTCGGCGGCTACATCGGACAACGAAGATTTCTACTTTGTTCAACTATCGGATACCCATTGGGGATTCGTCGGCCCCGAAGCCAATCCTGATCCAACGGGAACCTTGCCCAAGGCCGTTGCCGCTGTGAACAGTCTGAGCGTTCAGCCCGATTTCATCGTCTTTACCGGAGATCTAACCCATACCACCGAAGATCCCAGGGATCGGCGCCGGCGCCTCGGTGAATTCAAAGAAATCGTCAGCAAGCTCAAAGTCCAAAGTATCCGATTCATGCCGGGCGAGCATGACGGATCATTGGACAAGAGCAAAGCGTTTCAAGAATTTTTCGGCCCGACCTATTACACCTTCGACTATAGAAACGTGCATTTCATTGTCTTGGACAACGTTTCAGACCCCCGGGCTCGCCTGGGAGAAGCGCAGTTGCAATGGTTGAATGCCGACGTGTCGAAGCAGAACCCGAACTCCAAAGTCGTCGTCTTTACCCATCGGCCGTTATTCGATCTCTATCCCCAATGGGACTGGGCGACCACCGACGGCTCACAGGCAATCGATATTCTTCTAAAGCATCCTAACGTCACAGTGTTTTACGGCCATATCCACCAGGAGCACCATCGCATGACCGGTCATATCGCTCATCATGCGGCGAAGTCACTTATGTTCCCGCTGCCCGCTCCAGGCTCCCAACCAAAGCGCACACCGGTGCCGTGGAACGCCGCGACACCCTATAAGAATTTAGGTTTTCGTGAAGTCGAAGCCGACGTGAATCATGTGAAATACGATATTACCGAATACCCAGTGGTGAGGAGTTGATCATGAAACGAATGGTAACCCCTCTCGTCGCCTGGACAGCGGCTTCGGCGCTCATTCTGTTTTTGAGCCTGACACAAATCCGCTCAGGAAATGCCCAAGCTCCTGAACGAGTGATAAAAATTACCGCGCATAAGTTTGCCTACGAGCCCGATCGTATCGATCTCAAAGTCGGTGAACCCGTCGTCTTGGAATTGACTTCCAAGGATGTCACGCATGGCTTCAAGATCCCCGATTTGGGATTGCGCGCGGATCTCGAGCCCGGCGAAACCGCGCGCGTAAGGCTGGTTCCGGAAAAGGTCGGCACGTTTGAATTTTATTGCGACAATTTTTGCGGCATCGACCACGAAAATATGAGCGCCACCATTGTCGTGCATGAAAGTGACGCTCAAATTGAGAACTAAGCACGAAAGTAGGGGCGAAAATTTGTCGCCCCTACATACTATATAAAGGATCGTGTCGTCCCTTCCTTTGAGAATACGCCTGGTTTAATAGAAACACCTCAACACTGTCACCCCCGAATGCTTTAGTCGGGGGTCCAGTCCAAATTCCGCCTGGATTTCTGCTAAAAGCATGCGGGAATGACGAACTCATGTCGGAGTAGGAATTATGCAGGAGGTATTCCTTTTCATTCTCTTTGGGCGAACGCAAGCTTATGAATCAAATTCGCCCGACTGACGTCTCTCCAGCAAGCGCCATCGGACCAACTCCTTGATTAACTGAGCCCGCTCCCATACTTCTCTGCTGATGCGATTGGGCTCTTTGAGCCACGATGGCTGGCTGCTTCTCGCTACCTGCGGCGTGCGCTCCTTCGCTTACGGCTTCCTCTCGGTCATTCTCGGAGTTTATCTCGACGCCGCCGGCTTGAGCGCCGCCGCCATCGGTGGAATTTTTACGGCTGCTCTCGCCGGCGGCGCGGTGATGACGATCGCCATTACCGCAGTGGCGGATTATTTCGGTCGCAGATCGCTGCTGATCGCTGGCGCGCTGCTCATGGCAGTGGCAGGATCTGTTTTTGCTCTAAGCGATCATCCAATGTGGCTCGCGATCGCGGCGATTTTCGGCAGTATCAGCCCTTCCGGAAAAGAGGTCGGCCCGTTTCTCGCGATCGAGCAGTCGATTCTTCCGGAGACGATCAGCGCTGAGCAAAGAACCACGATTTTTTCGATCTACAATCTTGTCGGTTCCCTTGCGGGCGCCCTAGGTGCGCTCGCTGTCGCTGTGCCGTCCTTGCTCGCGCTATCTGAAATCGCCGGGTATCGTTACCTGCTTTGGGCCTATGTAGTTGCCGCGGTGCTTCTGGCAGCTCTGTTTGCTTCGCTGTCGCAACAGGTCGAAAAAAAATCCGCTGCCGGAGTTCAACCGCGACGCTTCGGCGTGCACAAGTCGCGCCGCATCGTCGCCAAACTTGCCGGCCTGTTTGCCTTGGACGCTTTTGCCGGGGGGTTCATCGTGCAAAGCATCGTTGCCTACTGGTTTTATCTTCGTTTTAAAACCGACCTGAAGTCGCTTGGGGCGATCTTCTTCGGTACGAATCTCCTCTCGGCAGTGTCATTTCTCGCCGCCCCGGCGATTGCCCGCCGATTCGGGTTATTGAATGCGATGGTTTTTACCCATCTGCCGTCGAACTTTCTTTTGTTAATCGTGCCACTGATGCCGAGTCTCGAGTTGGCGGTCGCTATGCTGTTGCTGCGCAATTCGCTTTCGCAACTCGATGTGCCGACGCGCCAGTCCTATACCATGGCTGTGGTGGACGCCGATGAACGAGCTGCATCGGCCGGCATTTTGTCCGTGGCGCGAAATGCCGGTGCCGCAGTGGCACCGGTCTTCACTGGATCGATGCTGGCAGTACCGGCCCTGGGGTTGCCTTTCTTACTGGCGGGCGGGTTAAAAATCATTTACGACCTCTGGATCTTTGCGATTTTTCGGAACGTTAGACCACCGGAGGAAGAACGCAAACGGCCGGATCGATAGGTTTCTTATAGAATTCCCAACCAAAGCAATGCGGCTGCGACAATCATAATTACGACGCCAAGAGGAACGCCGAGCTGTGCCCATTCGGTGCTTTTGATACGTAGTGCGTGCGCCGCGATAATGTTCGGAATATTACCGGGGATGAGCATGCCGCCGGAGATCAATAGACCCAAGAGAGCGCTTTTGATTTGCGCGGTGCTGAGCGAAGGGCCGATCTCTGCCGCTGCCAACGTCGCATTGTCGAGGATCGCCGAAACCATATTGACCCAGAACAGAATCTGGGACGGCAGCTTGAGCAAGTAGCTATCGATGAGCGGCTTGAATCCGGCGCCGAGGAAAATCAGCGCCATGACGAAGATATAAACCTTGGCTGCCCTGATAAATACTTCACTGAGCTTTTCTTCCTCTTGTTCCGCCGCCAAAGACTCGCCGGTATCCTCGGGCTCTTCGACGACGAGAAAAGTGCCGGCGATTCCTAAGACCACCACGGCGGGAATAACCGAGAGCGCGAGAAGACCAAACAGATAATAAAAGGTGGCATGATAGGGCGCGCCGCTTAATTTGGAGACAACGATCGTGGAGAGTGGCTCGCCCAGAGGCGTCAGCGCCGCGCCCAATCCGATGGCAAAGCACGCGATGATCGTTAGATTGACTTCCGCACGACGGTGCAGGGGCAGTATCGAGATCAATTCCACGAGCAATAAAGCCGCGATGATTGCGGAGATGATGCTCGACAATAGACCCAGCACGATGATGGCGGCGCAAACAATCGCTTTGAGTGGCACGCTGACCAGAATCCGGCGCATCGCATGATCGATATACTTTCTCAGATAATGAAACAGCACGCCCGCGCCGAGAACCGCAAGCGTGATGTTGACCGGCGCCGTGAAGCCTTCATGAATAACCTCGGCGCTCCAGACGTTGGACAGTGAAGCGCTAAGAACTCCCATGATAAAAAGAAACGCCTCGAGGTTGGCCTCGATTTTTTTGTTCAGGAACGGGCCGATCAGGACCACGACGAAAATCAAACACAGGCCGGTCACTATCATAATCGTTGCTCTTTACGGGATCGCGACTCTCTAAGCAATGCCGATGCCGGTATTCCCCACAACTGTAAGCAATGGTGATTCGTCTACGTCTAGTAATCCGCAGTTTGGATTGATAATGTGAGGCCAAATTTTTTACCGGAGTGGCTGATGTTTCCAGGTGCACTCAAAAGACGCTTCAAGTCGCTGCTGATTATCATCGTATTGCTCATCGACCAGGCGGCCTTTGCTCAGGAAATGAGCTTGCGCGCCGTTTATAACGCGCTGAGTGGCGTGATGGCGCCGATTTGGGTCGCACAAGACGCCGGGCTCTTCGTCAAGCATGGCGTCACTGTCGATTTAAAATATTTGGCCGCCACCACCGCCGTGCAAGGCATGCTCGGCGGCGGCGAGGAGATTGGACTGGTCGGTAATCAAGGCATCGACGCCAAGCTCGAAGGCGCGGATTTGATCTATGTCGCCAGCGGTCTACCGGTATTTGTTTTTCAGATTTACGCTCGGCCGGAAATCAAGAGCATGAGCGACTTGAAAGGCAAAGTCGTGGCGGTGACCCAACCGGCTGCCTCCACAGATTATGCGATGCGGATCGTGCTCAAAAAGAATGGCCTGGAGCCGGACAAAGATGTGCGTATTCTCTATGCACAGGACATCAACGGTGTCTTAACGTCGGTGAGCGCCGGCAACGCCGCTGCCGGCATCATGTCGGCGCCCACTTCGATCCGCGCCAAAGCCGCCGGTCTGAAAATGCTCGTCGATGTGACCGCGCTTAAAATTCCATTTCTCTTTACTGGAATACTTTCTTCGCCCCGAGTCGTGCGAGACAAGAGCGAAGCTGCCAGTCGTTTTCTGCGCGGCTATATCGAATCCCTGGCAGTTATCCGCAGGGATAAGGAAACCACCACCCGCGCCATGGCAAAATTTCTCAAAACCAGCGATGCAGCGGTGCTCGATTCGGTTTACGAAGAATATAAGGATGTCTTTCCGGTAACCCCGCTAGTATCCGTGGCTGAAGTCAAAGCGGTACTCGACGTGGCGAAAAGTCCCAAAGCGAAACAGATGAAGCCCGAGGAGTTTTTCGACAATTCCCTCGTTCAGAAAATTCAGGCGTCAGGTTTTATCGAACAGGTCAATAAGCGTTAGCGATGGCGTGATAGTCGCCCGAATTCGCGGCTGGAGGAACGTGCGATGGGAACACTTGCGCTGCTGTTTTTGTTTTTCAGTTTGCTGTCCGGGTTGGCCTTAGGTCAGAGCGCTGAATTATTGAATCAAGCCAAGAAAGAAGGCGAGGTCATTTTGTACACCACCATGACGGTGGGAGATTTTGAGCATTTCAACAAGGCCGCAAAGGAGAAATATCCGTTTCTGAGTATTCGCCATGTCTATCTAAGCTCCGCACGCCAAACCGCACGAGTGATGCAGGAATTTCGCGCCGGCCGGGTGCAAGCCGATGTTTTGGGAAACAGCCCTGAGCCTTTGCTTTATCTAAAACAGCAGGGGGTGCTCAGCGCTTACAAGTCACCCGAAACCGTAAATCTCTTGAAAGGCGCCTGGGATCCCGAAGGTTATTGGTCCGGCATGACCACCGATCTTCTGGTGACTGGCTTCAATCCGAGGTTGATTTCCCGATCCGCGGCGCCGAAAAATTACGACGAATATCTGCGCCCGCCATTTAAAGGGCAGCTCGCCGTCAATCGCGGCGTGCCTTATCCTTTGACCGGCATGGTTTCGCTCCGCGGCGAAGAGCAGGGCATCGCCTATTTCAAAAAATTATCGCAGCAAGATTTACGACTGGTGGAAGGCTATACCCATACTGTCAATTTAATGGCTGCCGGCGAATATCCGCTCACCGCGTTCATGCAGGTTTCGAAGCTCGACGCCATGAAGCGCAAAGACGCGCCGGTCGACTGGCTGCCGAGCGCGCCGACTCTCGCGACCATTTCCACGGTCGCGATTGTAAAAAATTCGCTGCACCCGGCTGCGGCGCAGTTGCTGATCGACTTCTATCTTTCAGCCGAAGGCCAACGCGGCTTGGCGGCAGCTGGAAAAATTCCGCTTCGCCGTGGCGTCACAAGCCAATCACGCGACATCGATCAACTGATGGAGACCGGCAATTTGCATGTTATTCTTCCCGAAGGCGGCTATGATCGCTACATGAAAATCTATAATGAATATCTCGGCGCCAGATGACCCTGCATTTTAGCTGCTTAGCGTCGATTATTTTCTGCCCCCGAGCTCCCGGTAAAACGAGCTTTTCTCCAGCCGCTGCCACGGAGTTTCGTCGACAATGTCTTCCATTTTGACGGATTTGACCTTCGGATTCCCGAGCGCGAGAAGCCTCGCCATATTCTTAATTCCCGGAACGGTCGGCTTGATATCGAGGCTGTAAAGCCATTGGAGTGCCTGATAGCCGATCTCCGCATCCTGGGGATTTTTTAGCCGCAAGTTTTTCATCAGCGATTTCACCACGAGTTCTTTGTTCTGCGGTTTATGTATGAAAGCCACGCTTTCGACAAAACCGCGCATGAGCGCATCGATGATCTGCGGATTCTGCCGAATATACGATCGGCGCGTCGCCGCTGCCAGTCCTTGGTATGGAATCGGCGCCTTGCCGAGATCCAGAAGGACCGGAAAGCCTTTTTCCTTGAGCGAGCGGCTGTAAACATAGTTTAGATAGGTCGCTTCGATGCCGCCGGACTCCAGAGACTGCGCCAGAACCGGCGAATCGCCGACAATCAACACGGTCATCTTATCTCGGTTCGGTTCCAAGCCCAGGTGCTCCAATGCAAGCATCGCCATAGACCAGACGCCACCGCCGATGCTTTGCACGCCGACGCGTTTTCCTTTCAGCTCTTCCGGAGTGTGGATTTGCGGTGACGCGATAAAGTCGCCGTCGGCCTTGTTGACGAGGCCGGCAAAAAACGCCACGTCGAAACCGCTTGTGGCGGCGCTGACCACCGAACCGGGAATGGTGTAGGCGATTTGAATATCTCCGGAAGCCAGCGCCGCCATGGTTTGCGGTCCGCTTCGTATATTGATCACTTCGACATTGACGCCATGCTTTCGGAACAGCCCTTGCTCGGCGCCCAGCCACATGATCAAAATTTTCTCGCTGAACGCGCCATGCGCGATGCGCACGAGGGGCAATTCGGCCGCGTGTACAGAGCTTACCAATAACAAGAGCATGGCTATGCGAACGCCTAGCCGAACGAGCCACTGGGAATGGGATCGGAATAGATCGGTCTCTTTCATGCAGCGATCCTCACAATGACGAGCGCGATTGGCGCGACCATAGGCAAACCAGCCTACGGCCGTCAAGTGGATCGACAAGAGTGCGCGCTTAAACTTGACAGGCGACAAGCTTCAACGTTAAGCCTCCGGTATACGAAGGAGCACACGATATGGCGGTTAACCCGGATACAAACAAACGCATCAATCATGAAAAACTCACCCGGTTCGTGCAAGCGGCCTTCGAGAAATTGGGCGTGCCGGCGGCTGATGCGCAAATCGCCGCCGAGACGCTGGTGGCGGCGGATCTGCGCGGCGTCGACACCCACGGCGTGATTCGCTTTAGCCCGCACGCCTGGTACGTGAAATGGTTGAGCGACGGCTCGATGACCGTCAAGCCAAACATCCAAGTTATTTCCGAGACACCTTCGACCGCGCTGCTCGACGGCGATCGCGGCATGGGCATGGTTATTGGTCACCGCGCAATGGAATTGGCCATCGAGAAGGCGAAACAGTGCGGCATCGGTATGGTGGGTGTGCGTAACAGCCGCCATTACGGCATGTCGGCGCAGTACGCGATGCAGGCGCTTGCGCACGATATGATCGGCATCGCCATGACCAATGCCAGCCGACAAGTAGTACCTACATTCGGCCGTGAAGCGCGGTTCGGCACCAATCCCATGTGTTTCGCTGTCCCCGCAGATAAAGAGTTGCCCTTTGTTCTGGATATGGCGACGACGACAGCAGCGGCAGGCAAGCTCGAGCTTGCCGCCCGCTTGGAAAAATCGATTCCAACCGGCTGGGCATTAGACGAAAAAGCCGAACCGACTCACGATCCGCGCGTTGCGCAGAAGGCACGCCGGCTGCTGCCCCTCGGTGGCTCGAGGGATAACGGCAGTCACAAGGGATACGGACTGGCGATTCTTGTAGAAATTCTCTGCGGCGTTTTGACCGGCACCTTGACCGCGCTCAATGCCGATCAAGATCCGCGCGGCCATTTCTTCGGCGCCATTCGTGTCGATGCCTTTCGTCCCGTGACGGAGTTCAAACGAGATATGGATCGGCTCATCCGTGAATTGAAATCCACTCCACCGATCCAAGGCCAGAATCGAGTCTACGTCGCTGGCGAGATAGAATTTGAAACTGCCGAGGAAAGAGCCGAGCGCGGCGTCCCTTTATTGCCGTCCGTTCTCAAAGGACTGCGCGAGGTGAGCGAGCAGCTTGGCATACCCTACAATTTGGAATAACTCTGGCGGGAATTCTGCGCGATACATCTCAGGGCCGACACTTATGTCGGCCGCTACCTGAACATTCCTGACGATACCAGTTCTTTAATGAACCGATCGTCGATGAATTGATCCCACTTGGCATTTTTGGCTTTGGGCGTTGTCGATGACGCAAGCACAGCGTCGATCGCCGCCTGCGATGGTGCGGGAACTTTTTCCCACGCCTTGTCATAGGCGTCGAGCGCTTCGTTGAGCTGCGCCGGATCGGTGATCTTGGTGTATTTCGACATGATCGCTACTGCGTCCGCACGATTTTTGCGCAGAAATTCCAGCCCCTCGGCCGCGCTTCGTACGAAGCGTCGAACCACTTCTGGATTGGCACTGATATACGAACGAGTCGTTCCTATGGCATGCTGCACGAACGGAATTTTCAGCTCAGTGACATTCAAGAGCTCCTTCAAGCCGAAATTTCGCGCCGTCAGCGTGGCCGGCGGGGTGAGTAAAGCAGCGTCAATAACGCCTTGCTGTAGCGCTGCGACCAGTGCGGGTATTTCCTTTAAATAAGTAAATTTCACATCCACGTCGGGCTTAAGCCCGTTTTTCGTGAGCAGCATGTGCGCCGCAATGTCGCTCGGCGTGCCCTTATTGGTCGCGCCAAAGGTTTTGCCTGCAAGTGCTTTGATATTAGCGATGCCGGGTTGGCTATAAAGAGAAAACACGAAAGCATTCACCGGACTCATTATGTACACCGTATCCGATCCGGCGAGATTTGCTTCCAGGATCTGCGGACCCGCGGTCACGAAATTGACTTTCCCCCCGACCAGCGCCTGCACCCCCTGATTCGTCGGGATGTGCGTCAGATCGACCCTAAGGCCGTTCTTCTGAAAAAACCCCTTATCCTGGGCAATCCACAGATAAAGAGGATCGGTGGCGATCACGCCGTAAACTGCGGTGGTTGGAAGCAACGCCGGCTCGGCGGCCAAGCCCGGCTGTATTAAGGCTGCGAGGGCGAATACGAAGAGGAGCGCAGCCCGGCAATTTTTTTTCGAGTCCCAAGTACGGCGTTTCATCCTTCCACCTCAACTTCGCCGGTTAGTAGCTGCCGCGCGTGATCACTACTTCCTTGAGCACAACGTCTTTGTTCGGCCGATCCCGCGCATCGCGCGGAACGTTGGCGATTGCAACCACTACTTCCTGACCTTTGACCACTTCGCCGAAGACGCTGTGTTTGCCATCGAGAAAGGGCGTGGCCTGATGGGTAATGAAAAATTGGCTTCCATTAGTATTCGGTCCCGCATTCGCCATGGAAATGATGCCCGGTTTATTGTGCCGCAGCTCGGGACTGAACTCGTCTTCGAATTTATAACCCGGACCGCCGGTGCCGTTGCCCAGAGGATCGCCGCCCTGAATCATGAAGCCGGGGATGACGCGGTGAAAAATGGTTCCGTTGTAAAGCGGCCGCTTCACTTTCTCTCCCGTTTTGGGATCGGTCCATTCTTTGGTGCCGCTAGCGAGGCCGACGAAATTAGCCACGGTCTTGGGTGCCTTGTCTTCGAAAAGTTGAATGACAATATCGCCCATGCTGGTTTTCAAAGTCGCATAAAGCGGCCCTTTTTTTTCCGGGTTTTCAGCCGCCGTTCCAATCGATGTGCTTAAGAGCAATGCCGCTAGAAAAATAATTTTCCCGATCATGAATGCCTCATTTCTTTTCCAGTTCCGCCATGACTTCTTTGACAAAACGCAAATCCATATAATCGCGCGCCGGCCGTTTGGGCGGCACATTCAAAGCGATCGACTGCCAATGCGCCATCAGCTCGACGCCCTTTTCGGTGGGCACGGGGATCAACGCTTCCCTGACGAGATTGTATGCGTCCACGGAAACGTCGCGGTCCATATGCCACTGTTTCATCATTGTTTGAATCGCGTCTTCGGGATAATCCCGGCTATGAATCACGCCCCGAACGACGGCGCGCACCATACGCTTCACGAATTGCGGGTTCTCTCTGATGGTTTTTCCGGTCGCCGCCAGCCCACTGAAAGACGTGTCCTTGAACAGATCAGCTAGATTGACCAAGCGCTTGAATCCGGCTTTGACCGCCACGTAATCGGAAGGCGGCGCCAGCAATGCCGCCTGGATAATTCCTTGCTGCAGGGCAGCGATCTTCGGCTGGCTCCCGGGAATGCTGATGTACTGCACGTCCTTATCGGGATTCATTTTATTGAGTTCCAATACCGCCTTGGTTCCCGCAAAGGTCGATCCGCCGAAGCTCACGCCGATCTTTTTGCCTTTGAGATCCGTCACTTTTTGGATCTCGGGAGTGACGATCAATGAAAATGTCGGCCGCCCGATCATTTGCGCCAGCAAAATGATATCTGCGCCTTCCCAAACGGACGGCATCTGCGGTCCGACAGAAAAAATGAAATGGATCTGGTTTCCGAGCAGCGCCTGGACGGCAGTAACCGCGCTGCGCACTGAAATCAGCTCAGGATCGAGACCTTCGCGCTTATAAAACCCTTTTTCCAAGGCCACGAACGCCGGCAAAAATTGCACATTGGCCGATGGATAGGCCCCGCGCACAGGCTCGGCGTTTACAGCCGCCGCGCCGAACACGCAAGCAATCGCGATCGTGACCGCGACTGTCCGCATCGTTGATGCTTTGCGATAGTTTTTGCTCATCGTGCCTCGGCTTTTAGCTCCTGGATCAAAGAGAGGTCGAAAAATTTATACGGCGGAATGGATAGAAAAGCCGGATCTTCATAGCTCATCGTGCGGAGCACGTTGAGGATCGCTTCTTCGGTGGGAAAGAGATCGGGTCGCGCATCAGCCCGCATGGCTTTATAAGCATAGTCCAGACTGTCTGCATCGTCCATTTTAAGCACCTGCTGCATGACGGCGATGGTCGACGCTTTATCCGCCATCATGAGTCGGACCGAATCCGAAAGCCCGCGCAGATAATTTTTTACCATATCTCTGTTCTTGCTTGCGTAGGAGCGCCGGGTCAGATTGATGCCCCAAATATACTCCAGCGGCACGGGGATCACCGTGAGCCCGAGTTTCTCCGCCTGCCGACCTTGAAGTGAAGAGATCAGAGTGGCATCGAGGTTGCCGGAAACCACCGCTGCGAGGCGAACCGAGGAGCCACCCGATAGCGGCATGATCTGCGCATCGCTGCGCGGGTCGAGTCCGACCTTGGAAAGCATGAAGCGGATGTATGCGTCGGCGCGCCCGCCCGCGCCGCTCGAGGCGATCTTTCGTCCTTTTAGTTCTTTCAAATCTTTGATCTTCACTCGACTGGCGAGACTGTAAGGCGATGAATTATTCCACGAAGCGAGCCCGACGGCATCGAGGCCTTGCTTGCCAAGATAGAAAAGTCCGGTTGAGCTGGAAGTGAGAAACTGCACGCTGTCGGACATCAGGGCCTGCATATTCATTTGCTCGTTGCGGGTGGCGATCACTTCCACCGCAAGACCATACTTGCTGAAAACGCCTTTTTTGCCGCCGAGGTAAATCGGCAACGCGCCGGTCAGCGCCCCTGGGGTAGCGATACGCAGCAGCGTTTCAGCGCAAGCAATCTGAGAGGATGCAAATTTAGTAACGACGATGATCGCGAGAACCGATAGGCGATAATAATGTTTCATAACCGGCAGGTAACCTAAACAAACTACATTGCGCGGTCAAGGCGCTGATCGTCAGTGATGCGAAAAGATCGATCCTTTGCTAAAATTGTCGCCCAAGTCGCTGCGAGTTTGAGTTTTTGCTGGCTTTTCAGGCCTTTTTTCGAACGCATTGTTTTGACAATAAGATTAGTGAATGGTATAGCAAATTTGCCCTGAACAGGGGGACCAAACGCATGGCATGGTTTGATCGGACCACAGGTATTAAAAAGACGCCCGAGCCGCAACCGGAGAAGATTCCGGAAGCGCCCAAACCCACCCCTGATCCAGCGCCGGCAGCGGCAGTCGCCCCGGATGTGAAACACGCTCTACCGAAGCAAGAGATTCCACCGAAGCCGACTGAGCCTGAGCCAGTTGCCTATCTTTACAAGGGCAGTCGAGTTACCGGGCAGCTGAGTTTCCAGGGAGCGGTGCGAATTGATGGCTCGGTGGACGGGGAAATTCAATGCCAGGGAACATTGACAATTGGCGAAGGCGCCGATATTCGCGCCAAGATTTCCGGTTACGTGGTCGTTCTCCGCGGTAAGGTTGAAGGAAACGTAACCGCCAAAGAAAGACTCGAATTGATTGCGCCGGCACGGTTAATTGGCAACGTCGATACTCCCCGATTGTTGGTCACCGAGGGCGTGGTATTTGACGGTAACTGCGCCATGGGAACAACAAAGCAAAAGGGTGGATTGACTTCACAGGGTGTGAGCACGGACAAGCCTGCGGCGGCTCAAATCGCAAAACTGCAGGCCGATTCCAATAGTTAGACTTCGGTCGCCGTTCGTTTCCATCCCAAAAGCCTACGTTCATTACCGAAGGTAGGTTTTTTATTATTTTAGGCCTTGGTTTTTGTGTCGCCCGGCGGGAATTGTGTTCTCCGCCAGGAGCTCAAAAGCGGAATCGCACTAATGATTTCACTAGATATCAGCATCCTTTATCAAATCGTTCTGTTCGTCGTTCTGTGGCTGATTTTGAACAAGATTCTCTTCCAGCCCTATTTACGGCTGCTGGAACAGCGGGAGCGTAGAACCACGGGAGCGGAACACGACTCCGCTGACCTGGAGCACGAGGGCTCCAGGCTTCGCGCCCAATATGAGGAGCAAATCTCCCAAGCGCAGATCGCGGGCTATGCCGCTAAAGAAGCGATTGTCCAGGAGGGTCGCCAGCAGCGAGAAAAACGATTGGCCGAAGCTCGGCAGGAAGCTGCCAGTCATCTGGAGCGCGTGCGGCGCGAAGTGGCCCTCGCGCTGGAAAGAGATCGGCAGCTTGCAGCGTTTGAAGCCAAAGCAGTGGCCGGAGAAATGGTCAGCAAAGTGCTTGGAAGGACCGTCGCATGACCGTGGCGGATTTTTTTTCCACTGCGCAAGCCTACGCGTCTGCCGCTGCGGAAGGCGAGCACCACGGTCCGTCGATCAATGATATTTGGTTTCCGCTCGTTAACTTCATCATCTATGCGTTTATTATCGTCAAGTTCGCCGTCCCCTTAATCCGCGATTTCCTAAAAACGCGGCGCGAAGAGGTCGTGGCCAAGATCGCCCAGGCTTCGGCAAAGAAACAAGCCGCCGAAGCTCTAGTCAGGGAGTATCGCTCTAAGCTGGCGGGCCTCGGCAAAGAAGTCCAATCGTTACAGGTCATGCTGCGCGAAGAGGGCGAGAGAGAAAAGAGCCGACTCGTCAGCGAGGCGCAAGCAACGGCACTCAAGATAAAGGAAGACGCCAATTTTCTCGCCGATCAGGAAGTCAAAACTGCGCGCCAAAAATTGCGCGAAGAGATCGCCGACGAGGCCGAGGCGACCGCTCGGCAACTGATCGAGCGCAATATTTCCACGGCGGATCAAAGCCAGCTCATAGACGATTTTATACGATCGATGGGACAGACCCGATGACCGAAGGTAGCTTGGGCCGTCGCTATGCGAAGGCGCTCTTTCAACTGGCGCGCGAATCCGGCCAGGAAGCGAAAATCGGCCAGGAGCTCGAGCAATTTAATGGGGCATATACCCAATCGGATCTGAAACAAGTTCTCGTCAATCCGGCCTTCGCGCTTGAAGTTCGTAAAAAGATCCTCGCACAAGTCACCCAAGCCGAGCAGTTATCAGAACTGACCAGACATTTTTTATCGTTACTTGCGGATCGCGACCGATTGCCTCATCTGGCGGGGATCGTTAGCTGCTATCGCCGGTTGCTCAATGAGGCGAAGGGACGAGTCGAGGCCAAGGTCGTAAGCGTAAGTCCGTTGGAGCCCAACTGGCTCGATCAGTTGCGCGGTCAGTTGCACGGGATTTCAGGCAAGGACGTGGTGCTACAGCAGGAAACTGATCCCGGGTTGCTCGGCGGCTTACTCGTCGAGCTGGAAGGCAAAGTCTACGACGGCAGCATTCGCACGCAGCTGGAAAATATGAAACAACGCATCGTGCGCGGCTATTAAGGAGCTCAAGCATGGAAATCGGCACGGCGGAAATCAGCCGAATCATCAAAGAACAGATTCGGGACTACGATAAGACAGTCGAAATACAGGAAGTAGGCACGGTGTTGTCCACCGGTGACGGCATTGCCCGCATCTACGGTCTAGATAAAGTGGCCGCCGGCGAGCTGTTGGAATTTCCCCATCATATCTATGGGGTGGCGCTGAATCTTGAAGAGGATAACGTGGGCGCGGCGCTCTTCGGCGAAACTCACATGATCAAAGAAGGCGATACGGTCAAAAGAACCGGCCGTATCGCCGAAGTCCCGGTCGGCAAAGAGCTGATCGGTCGTGTGGTTGATGCCTTGGGCGAGCCCATCGACGGTCGCGGCCCCATCGATACCAAAGAGCGCCGGCGCATCGAGGTCAAGGCGCCCGGCATCGTCGCGCGCCAGCCCGTAAAGGAACCTTTGCAGACCGGCTTGAAAGCGATCGACGGCATGATTCCCATCGGCCGTGGCCAGCGCGAGCTGATTATCGGCGATCGCCAGACCGGCAAAACCGCCGTCGCCATCGACGCCATTATCAATCAAAAGGGCGGCAACGTCATTTGCATCTACGTCGCCATCGGCCAGAAGCGCTCCACCGTGGCCCAGGTCGTCGATAGACTCAGAGAGGCCGGCGCCATGGAATATTCCATCATAGTGGCGGCGACGGCTTCTGAATCCGCCCCGCTGCAATTCATCGCGCCGTACTCCGGTTGCACCATGGGCGAACAATTCCGCGACCACGGCGGACATGCCCTGGTCATTTACGACGACCTTTCGAAACACGCAGTTGCCTACCGCCAGCTATCGCTGCTGCTGCGCCGCCCACCGGGACGCGAAGCTTACCCCGGCGATGTTTTTTATTTGCATTCCCGTCTGCTCGAGCGCGCGGCAAAGATGAGCGACCAGCGCGGCGGCGGTTCGCTGACGGCGCTGCCGATCATCGAAACCCAGGCTGGGGATGTTTCCGCATACATTCCCACTAACGTCATTTCGATCACCGATGGGCAGATTTTTCTCGAGAGCGATCTGTTCTATTCCGGCGTCCGTCCGGCGATCAACGTCGGCATTTCCGTCTCACGGGTCGGCGGCAACGCACAGATCAAAGCAATGAAACAGGTCGCAGGCACGCTGCGCTTGGAGCTCGCGCAATATCGCGAAATGGCCGCCTTCGCTCAGTTCGGCTCCGATCTCGATCAAGCCACTCAGCGCCAGCTTAACCGCGGATCACGATTAGTCGAATTGCTCAAGCAGGGGCAATATCAGCCGCTGCCGGTCGAGAAACAGATTTTGATCATCTTTGCGGGGACCAACGGCTTCGTCGATGAGCTGCCGCTCACGGCCTTGAAGAAATACGAGCAGGAGCTCTATTCCTTCGTCGAGTCGAGGCATCCGGATGTCTTCGCCGAGATTCTAAAAAAACGCGAACTGGACGGCGATCTGCGCGCGAAAATGACCAAGACGCTGGAAGAGTTTAAAGGGGTGTTCAAGCCCTAAGTTTCAGGACTGAGTGCTGAGTTATGAGGACTGAGTAAAAGAGGAACTCAAGCCTCAGTCTTAACAAGTTATGGCCACGCTCAAAGCGATACGTAAACGGATCAGCTCGGTCCGCAACACTCAGCAGATCACCAAAGCCATGAAGATGGTTTCGGCTGCCAAGTTGCGTCGCGCCCAGGAAGCCGCGGTGGCGGCGCGCCCTTATGCCGAAAAAATGACCGAGCTTTTGAAAAACGTCGCCGCCCGGGTTGCCATCGAAGCTCACCCGCTGCTGCAAACACGGGAAGAAAAAAAGATCGATCTCGTCCTGTTTACTTCGGACCGCGGCCTTTGCGGCGGTTACAATGCAAACTTGATCCGCGCTGCGGAAGCTTTTATCCGGCGCCATGCTCCCGATAAAGAAGTCGAGCTGACCCTGGTCGGCCGCAAAGGCGCCGACCATTTTCGCCGTCGGCGCGCGCCCATTGCAGATCGTTATCTCAACGTCTTGGCGACAGCACCGGACGAACTTGCGGCGGCCATCGGCCAGAAGCTGATCTCGCGTTTTATCAATCGCGAGACCGACGCGGTGTATATTCTTTACAGCCATTTTCGCTCTGCGCTTTCTCAGGTGCCGACTCTGGAGAAGCTTTTGCCTGTGTCATTGAGCGAGACCAACGACGCCGCGGCGCAACAACTCACGGAGTATCTATACGAGCCCGGCATCGAGCAACTCCTGGCGAGTTTGCTGCCACGCATCACCGATGTCGCCGTGCAGCGGGCGCTACTCGAGGCGACCGCGAGCGAACATGGGGCGCGCATGACCGCAATGGACTCCGCCA
>DATIEH010000168.1:0-7904 GCA_035455905.1 Binatia bacterium
GAATCGCACTAAGAGCCTTGGCGAGAAACAAGCTACGATCCTTCTTAACCATGCTCGGCATTATCATCGGCGTCGGCGCCGTCATCGCGATGGTCGCCATCGGGGAAGGCGCAAAACGGCGAGTGCAAGAGCAGATTGCGAGCTTGGGCACCAACTTGCTGATAATTTTGCCTGGCACAGTGACGTTGGGAGGCGCGCGTTCCGGTACGGGCGGCCGCCAGAGCCTGATCCCTGCTGATGCGCGGGCAATTATGAATGAAATTCCCGTGGTCGCCGGCGCGAGTCCGGTGGTGCGCCAGTTTCAGCAGGTGATTGCCGGCGATCAGAACTGGGGCACGTCGATTCAGGGAGTAGCTCCAGAGTTTCAGCAGATCCGCGAGTGGCAAGTGCGCGAGGGTCGCTTCATTAACCAGGCCGACGTGGATACCACAGCCAAAGTTGCTTTGATTGGTGAAACGGTCGCATATAACCTATTCGGCAGCGAGGATCCAATCGGCGCGGTGATTCGGGTTAAGAAGGTTCCCTTTCGGATCATCGGTATTCTTGCCGCCAAGGGTCAGAGCGGTAATGGAACGGACCAGGACGATATCGTCATGGTGCCCTATACCAGCATGATGAAACTGGTCATGGGCGTCACTTACATCCAACAGATTATTGTGGCCGCGGTGAGCGCGGATACGACACAGGAAGCCAGCACGCAAATGGCCGCGTTATTGCGCCAGCGACATAAAATTCGTCCGGGAGGCGATGACGATTTTACGATCAGAAATTTGTCCGATATTGCGGAGGCGGCCTCTAATAGCGCGACGGTTATGGCATTACTACTGGGCAGCATTGCGTCAGTTTCGTTGATTGTTGGCGGGATTGGCATCATGAATATCATGCTTGTCTCGGTGACGGAACGCACCCGCGAAATCGGCATTCGGATGGCGGTTGGCGCGCGGGCGCGCGACATCATGCTGCAGTTCATTGTCGAGGCGGTCGTGATGGCGGCAAGTGGCGGCTTGATTGGAATTCTCGTCGGCGTCGGTAGTTCCAATTTAATAAAATACTTTGCCGAGCTGCCAGCGCTGATCAAGCCGGAGATCATCATGGTGTCATTCCTCGTCTCGGGAACCGTCGGCGTTTTCTTTGGATTCTATCCGGCTCAAAAAGCGGCGAACTTAGATCCCATCGAAGCCCTCAGATACGAATAGGCATTTCGCAGGCTAGATAAAGTTATGACACTGTGTCAGCGGCGGCGCTCGGAAAGGACCGACAAATGACCGAACCATCAAAAGTTCCGACAATCAGAGATCTCATGGCACAAAACCCGGCGACCCTGGATCGGAACGAGACACTCGACATCCCGGATGCGATTATGAACCTCGGCCGCATTCGCCACATGCCTGTGGTCGAAGACGGCAGGGTCGTGGGCATTCTCAGTCAGCGCGATTTGTTTCGTTCGGCATTGATCGTGGCGCTGGGATTTGGTCGGAAAACCACCAGTGCGCTGATCAAGACTATCAGAGTCAAGGAAGTGATGACGAAACCTGCAATCACGATTACAGCGGACGCAGCCGTCAGCGACGCCGCGCGCCTGATGATCGAAAAAAAAATCGGCTGTCTCCCGGTCGTTGAAAATGAAAAACTTATTGGATTGATCACGGAAACCGATATTCTGCGATCCGTGGTGGAATGCTAGATTCAAAGGTAGAGGTAAAAAGCCCCTCGGTTTCACGGCATAATAGCCATCGCGCGATAGCGCTGTGGTGAGATGATAAAACGGCTCATTAAACTTCAACTGGCCAAGGCCGTTGCCTCCGACCATGAACGCCTACCTCGGCGCCGATGACTCGATTTTAACGCCGGCGGCGTTGGCGAGCATTATCTGCCTGCTTCTGAACTTCGGCCTGCTCCGTTACATTTATCGCCGGGAGAGCCGATAAAAGCCGGGAACTCACGCCGCGCGCGCTTTGATGGGAGCTTTTCTGCTTGGGTCTATCAAATCTGCAGTCGAGAACCTGCATCCGGCCTATTTTGCCATGGTTATGGCGACCGGGATCGTGTCGATTGCCAGCGACCTGATGGAGATGAGCGTCGTCGGTGTAGCGCTTTGCTGGTTGAACCTGATTTTTTTTGCAATCCTCGTGGTGCTGACGGTCGCGCGTCTCATTTGGCACCGCACCCGTTTGTTCAGCGACTTGATCGACCACAATCGTGGTCCCGGGTTTTTTACGACGGTGGCGGCAACCTGCATTTTGGGTAGCCAATGGCTGATCATTTTTAACGCTTCACGGCTGGCACTGGGGTTATGGTTGCTTGCGATTATCCTCTGGATGATCCTAACGTATTCGATTTTTACTGGAGTTACCGTCAAGGAAACCAAGCCCACTCTTGTCGAAGGGATTCACGGCGGTTGGCTCGTCGCGGTCGTCGCGACTCAAGCGGTGTCGGTGCTCGGCGCACGGCTTGCGCCCGTATTCGACTCCGAAGCTCAGCCGATCATATTTTTTGCACTCTCGATGTGGCTCTGGGGCGGGATGCTGTACATTTGGATGATCTCGCTCATTTTCTACCGCTATGTGTTTTTCCCGATGGCGCCATCGGATCTGACACCGCCCTATTGGATCAACATGGGCGCAGTGGCGATTTCTACGCTATCCGGCGCGACTCTAATTCTCGACGCACAGAGATCGCCGCTGCTTCAAAGTATGCTGCCTTTTCTGCGAGGGTTTACGCTATTCTTCTGGGCCACCGGCACCTGGTGGATTCCGATGCTGGTAATATTGGGACTGTGGCGTCATGTATATAAACGCTTCAAGCTTTCCTATGATCCGCTTTATTGGGGCGTTGTGTTTCCGCTGGGCATGTATACCGCATGCACGTTTCAGCTGGCCAAGGCGATGAAGTTAGAATTTTTGCTCTGGATTCCACGGGTATTTGTCTATCTCGCGTTGTTTACCTGGGCCGCAACCTTCACTGGTCTAGTGCGCTCTTTGGGGCGGAATTGAAAACTCTGGACGCGTTTCAAGCGCGGCTAGGTTCCTGATTCGGCGGCGCGAGGGCGCCCGCTTGCACGTCTCGCCGCCGTAAGAATCTGCGCTCGCGAACATATTCGTCTTCGAAATGACGCAGCCGACCCGCCATCAGGTTACTCCTGCCAATGTAGCCAACGATACGGCGCGGGTCGCGCCGGCTTACGACAGGCAAGCGGCCGATATTGTTGTGGACCATCTTACTGACCGCTTCGTATAAAAGCTCGTCGGCATAGCTGACAATCACATTGTGACTGCCCGCGGCAGAAACGGTTATTTCGTTGTGGCCATCTTCCGCCAGGGCGCGAATCACGTCGCCGCGGGTAATGATGCCCGCCAGCTGCTGTTTCTCATCAACCAGCAACAAACCTTCATGTCGGCTCACTTCCGGGTCACTACGCGCGATCCGGTCCGACAATTCCGCGAGAGGCATTTTGGCCGGAATCACCGGCGGGTTTTTGTCCATGACTTCGCCGACGCGCACCATGGTGAGCGGATCGACGCCGTACTCACGCATGACGTGATAGCCACGACGGGCGACTTTTTCGGTGAGAATCGATCGGCGCAACAGTAAGACGGTCACGCCATGGGCTGCGACGCACCCCGCGAGCAAGCCGGGCAAGAGATTGAGATCCTGGGTCAGCTCCAATGCGAAGATCATCGCCGTGAGCGGCGAGCGCATCGTGCCGCCCATCATGCCGGCCATGCCGATCAGCGCCCAGACTCCGGTATCGCCGATCGGGATAAATCGTGCCAAACCCGCTCCCAACGCCCCGCCCATCATCAACAACGGCGCGAGTACGCCGCCAGAGGTTCCCGATCCGAGCGCCAGCGACCAAACGAAGGACTTGCCGATCAGGATGCCCAGCAGAGCCACGCCGACAATATGCCCACGCAATAGTTCATAGATCGTTTCGTAGCCGACGCCGAGCACGCGCGGTTCGATCAAACCACCAATCCCGATAAAGAGCCCACCGATTGCAGGCCACCACATCCAGTGGGTCGGTAGTTTGTTAAATAAGTCTTCGAACGCATAAACTAGCGTGGTCAGAAGTCCGGAGCCGAGTCCGGCGACGATGCCGACCAAAAAAGCAAAGACCAAACCTTCCGCATTCAAAGTGGCATGAGGCTGAACCGGAAAAATTGGCCCGGCACCGAGAAGAGGAACGCGAAGAGCGGCAGCCGCGACGGCGGCGATCGCCACCGGAATAAACGAGCGAGGGCGCCACTCGAATAGCAGGAGTTCGACCGCCAGTAACGCCGCGGAAACCGGAGAGGCAAAAATCGCCGCCATACCGCCGGACGCTCCGGCGACGAGCAGCGTCTTTCGTTCGGCGGCCGAAAGGTGAAAAAATTGCGCGAAGATTGAACCCACCGCCCCGCCCGTCATGATGATCGGCCCCTCAGCGCCGAACGGGCCACCCGTGCCGATCGAAATCGCAGAAGAAAGCGGCTTGAGAATCGCGACCTTGGGCTCCATTTGACTGCGGCCGAAAAGAATCGCTTCAAGCGCTTCGGGAATACCGTGGCCGCGAATCTTGTCTGAGCCGTAACGCGCCATCACCCCAATGATCAGGCCGCCAATGACTGGCACGAGAATCATGTAGTAGCCAAGATGATGATGCTCGGGGGATTGAAACTTCGCGGAAAACTGCCCGTAGAAGGAAAGGTTGGTGATCGTGGCAATCAACCAGACAAGGACCCCTGCGACGACAGCACTGAGCGAGCCGATGATTAAGGCCATTCCGGAGAGTAGGAGAACGCGTGTATCGCGAGTAAAATCCGCAAGCCGATCTTCGAGGGTTTCGACCAAATCACTCATGCGTATCACACCTCTGCATCATTTATTATTTAGGCAACCAAACGATCGCCCAAGACAAAGAAACCCGTGCGATCCTAGAAAGCGGACCGAATAGTACCGACAGATTCACACAATCCGGCGGATGGCCGCCGTCTAAATGAGGATGTGGCGAGAGAACGGTCTAATGTTCGGAGCCCACCTGCGGCCGCCACTTGTCAAATCGTCGTTCCACCTTGGTCAACAACTCCATGCCAATCATGCCGCTCAAGGCGAAAATACCGACACCGACAAAAACTTTGTCCGTTTGGAATGTCGCGCCGGCAACCGTAATCATGAAGCCAATTCCGGCCGTCGCCGCATAAAGCTCGCCCACCAGCACGCCCACGAGAGCGCGGCCCACTGCTAGCCGAAGACCGGTGAGAATAAACGGAATCGTCGATGGAACAACGACGGTTTTAAAGACCATCCATTCCGAAGCACCGAAGCTCCGGGCGGCATTTAAAAGATTCACTGGCGTGGTTTTCACACCATCGCGGGTATTGATAAGAATCGAGAACACCGCACCGAGAAAAATAATGCCGACCTTCGACAGGATGCCGATGCCGAGCCAAATGATGACCAGGGGCAGCAGAGCGACACGAGGCGTGGCATTGAGGGCGTTGACGAACGGATCGAAAATATAGCTCATCCGTTTATACCACCCGGTCATGATCCCGAACGGAATTCCAACGACAGCAGCCAAAAAATAACCACCGAGAAACTCGACGCCGCTAACGTATAGGTCATGATAGATCTCTCCGGTGCGAAACATCTCGTAGCCGGCTTTGAAGATCAACGATGGCGCGCTCATGAACATGGGATTGATCCACTGAAAGACATTGCCGACAAGCTCCCAGACGATCAGGAAAATGGCGACGGCGATGGTGCCGAGAATTTTCTTTTCATTGGCGAGGTAGATCTTATAAATCCGAGAAGCCTCCGCGACTCTAACGTCGAGGAGGAGTTCTTGCGCGCTTTCATCATGAGCAGCCATGTTAATCTCCCTCCATTCGCCTACATTAATCGGCCGACCCTCAAAAACATATCGTAATACGATATTATCGGTCCAAAGGCTCACTGTCAACCGGCGATATCAGCCGCGCTGATCGACAGCAGGGGAGCTGAAGCCCGAGGCGAACACATCGCGGGCGCCTGGCCGGAGCACGTGTTCATTTCGGCATCCATGATCATCGTGTTTTCCGAAGAAGCTGTTCCGGTGCCTCCTGGAACGTGATTTCCGCGTCTTGCGGCAAAACCCAGCTCTTCAGCGGCCTTCGATCGGCGAATGCCCGCAGCTCGCGCTCCCAAATTTTGCGAAACAGGATCACTCCCGTGTCCGAAAGACCGAGATGCTCACGGGCTCGTTCTGCGCGGGAGCCCTGACCCACCTGCGCAACGTAATCCTGCGTGTGCACGAGGGAGATTTTGTCTTTAAAAAAATGATCCAAATCCTGAAAGCTGACTTTGCCCGACAGAACCGCGTCGCCCATTTGGGCCACGGACAGCTTCGGCTGTGCGGCCGCGAGATCACGACGGGCGCAATATTGATCCGCGGCGGAACCGCTCAGTGGCAAACGGCGCAAGCGAAATTCCAATGAATGCTCGTCATCCAGAGGCACATCCCACTGCATGCGATCTTCCCAGACGCACTCCGGCTCCGGGGAGGGATTACGAAACGCGTAAATATTGGGCATGAAGAACTGGAAAACATTGCGCCAGCCTTCTTTAAAGGCCGCATAGCCGGTGGTTCCCCATGGGCTTTCCACCTTTGAGATCTCCGGCAGTCCGCTGCGATTATTCACGGTCGAGGCCGAATAGGCGCCGCGGTGAACGAAGGGCACATGGTAGGTATCACCGTTGTTATCCACGCGCTGAAAGAAATTACACGGCCACACTTCGGTGGATAGGACTTCGAGGACACCGTCTTCTTCCATGTGTGAGAAGCGCGGAAACGGCGGCGCTTCGCCCGCGCCAAAGTATGTAAAAATCAAACCGAGATATTCGCGAGTAGGGAAACTTTTGATGCGAATCTTTACCGCGAAGGATTTTGCTTCCGCCGGTTGTTCGATGCATTGACCCGCGCTGTTGAACAACCAGCCGTGATACACGCAACGGATCGAATCGCCTTCGACCCACCCGGCCGAAAGCTGCGTACCCCGGTGCGGGCAACGAAATTCGGTGACATAGGGCTTGCCATCTTCACCGCGGTAAAGCGTAAAGCGCTCGCCCATGATCTCGATCGGCTTGGCTTGACCGGCGAGAAGCGCCTCCGCGCGGTAAACCGGATGCCAAAACCGGCGCATGAATCTTCCCGCGAGTGTGCCCGGCCCAGTCGACACAAGCTCATTGTAATGCAGCTTCCGGCGACGGCTTTTTAGTTTCATAAAATCGCTCTCGATGCCTCACGTCATCCGCAACTCGGTGCCGACCCGACGTAAGTTTTCCGCAAAGCGCCGGCGGATCTCCGGGTCCTCCTCTTCATATTCGATCATGGTGCCGCCGTTCTTTACCGAGATATAGACGCCGTCGGTCTTCTTCTTGGCGGCTTGATGTAAGCCGATGGGATGCAGCCTGCTGCCGAATCTCAAAGCGAGCTGCCGTGCGGCTTCTTTGCCGGTGTTGAAGTGCTGGTGAAACCAGCCGCTCGGCGGGCTCAAGACGCTGCCCTCGCGCCAGCGGAGTTCGACCACTGCATCGCCGCGGCCGGCCGCGTAGGGCTGGGTGCCGGTCTCTTTGGGCCACAACAGGGTATATCCTTCCGATTTTAAAATGACGATGACGGCGCCGGCGCCATGATAGTGCGCTTTGTGGGAGCCGTTCACGAGAGCGCTCATTCTCTCACGCTGATTACCGATCTGCATGATCGTCACATCCTTCGCTGGGTCGAGTCCCAAGCGACTCACCATGTAATGGGCAGCGAAATCCGACGAGCTGCCGAAACGAGAGATGGCGATCTTAGCTCCCTTCAGCCGTTTGGGGTCCGATATTTTGCCGTTGACGTAAAGGCTATACGGCATGGTCGGCGTGTAGGTCGCAACCAGTAAATT
>DATIEH010000169.1:0-10654 GCA_035455905.1 Binatia bacterium
AACCGGCGCTCCACCGACTGGGTGCACACCGCTTTGGTGCAAGGCAACGCCGTGCGCGAGTACGTCAAATTCGATGACCAGCCCAATTCCGTGGACGCCGTGGCGGAATCGTTCCTCAAGGCATACCGCATCGCAATGACCGAGCCGAAAGGGCCGGTCTACATCTGCCTCGACACGGATGTTCAGGAAGCGAAAATTAACAAACCGATGATCGTGCCTCACGCGCAGCTGTTTCGGCCGGCCCCCGGCCCCGGCGCGAATCCGGAATCGCTGCGCAATGCATCGCGACTTCTAGCCGAGGCCGAGCGGCCGGTGATCGTGGCCGGAGAAGTCGGCCGCAATCCAAAGGCGTTACCACCGCTGCTCGATTTGGCGGAAGCGCTCGGGGCGGCGGTGATCGATTCCGACGGGCGCTTCGCTTTCCCGAGCACGCATCCGTTAAACTTGACCAACGCGCGCGAAGAGGCCTTGCGCGGTGCCGATGTGGTCCTTGCGCTCGATGTGCCGAGTCTAGGCGTACCGCTTGGCCCATCGGTGCGCGAGCGCGGTAATTTCGCGCCGATCGTTGCGCCGAGTTGCAAACTAATTCACATCACCTTGCTGGATCTCGAACGGCAGAGCTGGGTAAGCGACAATATGTGGCTCCTGCCCGTGCACGTGCCAATGGCAGCCGATACAGCGGTTGTGCTGCCGCAATTGGTTGAGCAGGTCCGCGAACGGCTGAGCGCCAATAAGGACTCCGCCAAACAAGTCCAAGAACGGCGCGGAAAAATCGAGGCGATCTACCGCGACACGCGAAAAAAGAGCCAGGAGTGGATGGAAAAAACCTGGAATGAAAAGCCGATCTCGCAAGCGCGCTTGTTTGGCGAGATCAACAAGCGGGTGCAAGGAAAATCCTGGGCGCTGGTGTCAGCGCATGGGCGGCGCTGGCGCGAAGCGATCGAAGTGACCGAACCAGCCCACGGCATGGGCGGCGGTCGCGGCGGCGGCGTGGGTTATGGATTGCCTTCGTCGATCGGCGCAGCACTCGGTTTCAAGGAAAGCGGTCGTCTGTGCGTCGGAATTATCGGCGATGGTGATTTCTTGATGACGTCCAACTCCCTCTGGACCGCGTCCAAGTACCAGATTCCGTTGCTCGCGGTTGTGCTCAACAACCGGTCTTACTACAACGACGAAGAGCACCAGGAGCGGATGGCGCGAGCGCGCCAACGCCCGCTCGAGAACAAGGGCATCGGCATCCGCATCGAAGAGCCGGCGCCGGATCTGGCGACGATTGCGCGGGGACTTCACGTGGATGGCTTTGGACCGATTACGGATCCCGATCAGCTCGGCCCGACCTTGGACAAAGCCATCGGGATCGTCGAGAGCGGCAAGCCAGCGGTAGTCGATGTCATCACGCAGCCGCGTTAGAAGCAGCACCGCTCCGTTGTAACGTGTCCCTGGTGGTCGAACCGCACGACCGAGCTGAAACTAAAACGCAGGAATCGGACTGATCTAAATGGATGATGACTCTGGAGAAATCTGCGGCGGTTAACGGCGTAACTGACGCCGTCTTTTTTCAATTTCCATATCGAGCTGCTGCGATTTTTCGTTCTCGTAGTAGAGCTTTTGTCGCTCCTGCACGAACATTTCCCTTTCGCGCGCCAAGCCGCGTTTTTCTTCGGCAAGCTTTTGTCGTTCCTCCTTAAGCTTGCGCTGCTGTTCGAGAACATCAATCCATACCTTCGACGGTTCCGCGTAGATGCTGCGCGGATAATCTGCAACCAAGACTTTGAAAGAATTGATCGCCTTGGTTTGGTCCTTTTTCGGATTCGCTGGGTGCGCCAGAATCACGCCGATATTGTACAGGGCCAGGTCCTCGGCTCCTTTGCCCTCGGCCAACGCCGCCTGATTTTGTTTCAGCGCTGTTTCGAAATTGGTCGGCGTCTCTACAATCGGTCCTGGCGCCGAATTTGAAATCCTACCGCGATCTCCAGTCGAGCATCCGATAACGACAAAGCAGGCGCTCAGAAATATTAACGCGCGAAAAGTCTGAAACCCATGGATTGCAGCCTGAAAGATGTTCGAGGTTTTAGCCACACTGTTCATTTAATTGCCCTTTCTCAATGTGGTGTCTTTCGATCTGACAAAGCGACGGCTCCTCGGCCCTACGAGACTTTCGGTCAATGCGGTCAAATGATGCGCCTGGCGCATCAGCCGTTTGTGCACCCGCTCAGCGCGGCTTGTGCGCTCGACTGATCCAGCGTCAGCGGAAGGAGCGCCGATCACAGGAGCCGCCGCCGGTTTGATCATGGAACCATCCATGCTGCGACTGACCTTAAGGGAAATTAAAATACCCAAGATTAGCACCACGAGGGTAGTTGCGATGGCAATTTTCCGTGCGGTACGCGCAGCCTGATCGAGAATCTCGAGCTTATTTTGCAATCTCGCCCGCAGTTGCGCTTTCAGAAGATCGAGCTCGCCAACTGTGCTTTCGACTAATTTATCACGCTCTTGCTGATAACGGCTCTGAGCATAGTTTTGATTGGCACGAATGTATGTCACTTCACGGTCGAAGAGTTCGTGGTATTGGTCGTGCAAACGCTCGATTGCCGAAAGTGAAGTGGATTCGGAGTGCCCCAGGCGCTTGAGAATCTCGAGATAATTGACGAATTCCCTCTTGAACTGAAGCAATTGATCATACCGGGCTTCGCTATGACTGATCACATAATTGCCGCCGTAACGCACTTCAGAAAGGAACGCCTCGGTCAGGCCTTCCTGATAAGCGATCATCCGTTGATTGGTATTGAGAGCGCTCCGAGCGGCTCCGCTCAATGCTCCCAATTGCATAATTGAATAGAAGCAGGCGGCGCCGGAGAGTAGCAAAATTCCTATGTGACTAAGAATGAGCCGCCAGAATATCGAAATCGCCATAACCCGTCTCTCCTAGTTCAGCGTACGGATCTCGGCGGTATTCGACAGCGCGGATGTTTTTTCTGCTTCCCTGCTGTCCAGCGCGACCGGAAAGCTTACCGTAAACACTGACCCTTCACCTACTTTGCTGCGCACCTTGATCGTGCCACCCAGAATACGGACAAAGTTTTTGACGATGTAGAGACCGAGGCCGGCGCCGGAGTAATTTCTCGTTGTCGCACTGTCAATTTGCCGAAACTTATCGAAGACAAATGGCAGTAGTTCGGCGGGTATTCCTGGTCCCGTGTCGGAGACATGGATTTCGACTCTACTTTCCTCAGGTGAAACGCTAGCCGAGACGCTGACCGAGCCGCATTCGGTAAACTTGATCGCGTTATTGATCAGATTAGTCAGAATCTGTTTGAGTTTCAGTCGGTCGCTGACGATGCTCGGCAGCTCCCCGGTATCGTCCCATTCGAGCGCAACATCATTTTCCATCGGCAGCATGTAGTCCGACTTTAGCTCCGCGATCAGGCTCTTCAGATCGACCGAATGCGCTTCGACGGAGACTGTGCCGCTTTCTATTTTTGTGATTTCCAGGATGCCATTAATCAACGAGAGCAGATGACCTGCTTGTGTTCGGATTTTGTCCGTGGCGCGCACTTGGTCCGAGCCAATCTCACCGAAGGTGCCCATGCGTAGGGCCTCGGAGTAATTCATGATGATATTGAGGGGTGTGCGTAATTCGTGGGACATGACGCCAAGAAACTCGTCTTTGATTTTGTTCGATTTTTCCAACTCCGCAGCCTGCTCTCTGGTTTGCTCAAAGAGCTGAGAGTTATGAATGGCAATCGCCGCTTCATTGACAAGCGCGTTTAGAAAAGTAGTTTCATCCCGGGTGAATTCGTGGCGATTGCGGCTGTAAAAGGAAAGAACACCCAGCGCTTCGTTCTTGACCATCAGTGGAAGGCCAAGGTACGACACCCAGCCGTGACGGAGAAAGATATCCGGATCCGCGGCTCCGGCATCCGCCCGGCCATCGACAATACTGAGCAGAGTCTGCCGTTGTAAAACGAGTAGTGGTAGCGACTCGGCGGCGAGCAAATCTCGATCAGAGAGTTCGGTTCCCGTCCCTTCGCGAGATGCGATCGTTTCCAGGACTCGGGTCTGCGGATTGATCCAACTCACGGTAACGGTATACGAGGAGAAAAGCAGCGTGATGTGATCGAGCAGGATCCTAAGAACGCTTTCGACGTCGAGTGTCGAAGTGATGCCGCGATTGAGATCGTAAAGCGCTTCCTGTTGTTGCCGTTGCTGATGGATCTGCTTGCTGGAGCGCACCGCCTCCGCTTCGCGTCTTTCCAAAGATTCGGCTAAATGATCGAACGCCTGCGCCATTTGCCCGAGCTCGCTGTTGTCATGGACTAGAATAGTCCGGGCGCGTAAGTCTCCCGCGGCAATTTTTTTGGTCGCCGTAATGATATCGCGGATCCGGCGCAGAACCAGGATATCGGTGCCGAACCAAGTGGAAGCAAGAATCATCGCCGAAAGGATGGTCAAAGCGATTAACTGATGAATAAGAATTTCCCGGGTTTTCGCAAAGGCAATATCTACCGGCAGATCGACGGCGGCATACGTGGTTTCTCCACCGACCGAGTTTTTCAACCGGGTTATTCCAAATAACCGGCGAGTTCCGTCCGGCTCCGCGGTTTCGACAGTTCCGTTCTCCGAAGAAAAGATCCTCAGCTGCGAGCCGTCGGCGAAGATCTTTTTGCCGATCCAATTATGGTCGTTCGGATAACGCAGGAGCACATCACCGTTACTGCCGAGCAGCGTAAATGTCGCACTGGGAACTAGATGCGGATCGACCGTCATCCGGCTCATCCAAGACAAATCCAAAACCGCGGAAACAGCTCCACGGATCACGCCGGGACGGTCGAGCAGCGGATAACTCACATCAAGAAGGGTTTTCCCGCTCGGAGCATGCCGACGTATGCTGCCCACGGCAAAATCGCGAGAGTCGATGCTGCGGCTGTGATCTTGGCTTAAGGAGCTTGCGAGAGAATTGTCCCGGGCTAATGCAGTGCATACGCGATTGCCGCTTCGATCGGCGACGACTAAATCGGCGTAACGGGGCTCCAGCAGGCCTGCCAGAATTTTGCTGCACGCCGTTCGATTCATCTCGTGTATCTGTGGCACCCGAGAGATCGTGACGAGAAACTCGTGAGCATTGTCCAGAGCTCGATCCTGTTCGGAAGCAATGGAGCGCGCCGCCATAAGAACATTTTGTTTGGTTTGTGTTGCTGTGAGATCGCGATATTTAGCGGCGCTATCGAGCATCAAAGCCAGCGCGGGAATCATCGCCGTGAGGAGCAGAAGGATCAATCGGGATCTTAAACTCGAGAGAGACTTCGACATAAGTTCGCATGCGGAATGTTATGGTCTGGTATGCGGCATACCGGATCGATTTGGGAGCAATCAATATGCCCGAAGTAAAATTGTGAGTTAACGGAGAAGCATCGAGCTTTCGGGTGCTTCTTCCGCAGAAAGCATGACAAAAGACGCCCAATTCTAACCGGAGATGTGAGTTTTAACCGCGACCTGATTAGCGAAACAGAAACACGGGTGCGTCTCTGATATGACGGGAGCTTGACGGAAATTGCGTCAAGACGATAGAGTCAATGGCAAACCGGCGGCCAAAATAGCCGATTAGAGGCTGCTCGCAGTGAGTCACAAAGCTCGTCGAGCAGCAATTTGAGCGGTCGTCTCGGAGGAACAGATGAACAAACTGATTGAGGAGAATCTTCAGGCGGTTTTGCGCCGTGAAGGTTTGGAAGCGAAGGCGGGCGACCTCGAAGAGTTTTCGAAGATCATCGAGCTCTACGTGCAAAACTTGAAGCAGCTTCATTCGGTGAATCTGGGTTCGGAAGAATTGGGGCCGGTGTTTCGGCCGGAGTGGACGGGGAAGTGAAGAAACGTACGAGATCCTTTCGTTCAGGATGACAACCACCGACTGTCATTGTGAGCGTCAGCGAAGAATCTCAACCTGGTTTCTGGCTCAACTGATGATATGAGAGGAGTGTTGCCATGGCACTCGCAGAAAAGCCGCTTTATTACCTGACGATTCACGAAGCACAACAGCTTATTAAAAACCGCAAGCTCTCGCCGGTCGAGTTGACGCGCGCGGTGCTCGATCGGATCCAGGCCGTCGATGGAAAACTGCACGCGTACATCAATTTGATGGCTGAGCGTGCCATGATGGACGCGCGTGCGGCTGAAACGGAAATTCAGCAAGGAAAATGGCGCGGACCGATGCATGGCATCCCGGTCGCGGTTAAAGATCAGTTGGACGTCGAGGGCGCGCCGGCGCGCATTCGCCAGTTCACGAAAGGTGTCGGTGATGCAACTGCCGTGAGAAAATTGCGCGAAGCCGGCGCGGTCATCATGGGCAAGCTCCACATGAGCAGTCTTCCCGATGCGGACTTGCCGCTGCCGCGGAATCCATGGAACACCGAACACATCACAGGCGGATCGAGCACGGGTTCGGGCGCCGCGCTGGCCGGTGGCTTGTGTCTCGGTTCGCTTGGCGAAGACACCGCGGGCTCTATTCGCAACCCTTCCGCTTTTTGCGGTCTCGCGGGATTGAAGGCGACCTATGGTCGGGTCAGCCGATTTGGCCTAGCGCCTCTCAGCTGGTCCCTGGATCATTGCGGACCGATGGCGCGCGCGGTGGAAGATCTCGCGCACATGCTGAACGTGATCGCCGGTCACGATCCCAGGGATCCGACGTCGAGCAGCATGGCGGTGGTGGATTACACGGGCGTGCTCCGGGAGGATGTAAAAGGCATGGCGATCGGAGTGCCGCGGGCCTACATCGACGAATGCGCGCCGCGCACGGATCCGATTGTCTTGCAGCGGGTCGAAGAGGCGATTGCAGAATTGAAAGCCTTGGGCGCGCGCATTGAAGAAGTAAAAGTGCCGACCCTTCATCTGGCGACTATCGCAAACGCGGTCATCTACTACAACGAATTCTGGGCGGCGCACAAAAACGACGCTGCGACGGTGCTGAAAACCGGCGCGCCCCAGCGACGCGCGCGGATTTATCTGGGATTACTCACGGGCTCGGCCGATTATATTCAGGCACAGCGGATTCGCAGTCGATGTCGGGCCGAGCTAGCCGAGGTATTCACCAAGATCGACTGTCTCGCGCTGCCCAATCAGGCGGGTCCGGCACCGCGCGTGAAAGATGTCGGACCGATCGACACTCTTTTCAAGCACGTCGTTCCAGAATATCACGGCCCGTTCAATCTGACCGGTTTGCCGACTTTGTCGGTACCGTGCGGATTTTCGGAGAATCAGCTGCCCATTGCGCTGCAG
Source organism: Binatia bacterium (assembly GCA_035455905.1). Lineage (GTDB taxonomy): Bacteria > Desulfobacterota > Binatia > UBA9968 > UBA9968 > DP-20. The sequence continues at coordinate 7,270 of DATIEH010000169.1, forward strand.
CTCGTTGGAAAACCCTTCGACGAGGTGAGCGTTCTCCGCGCCGGTTATACCTATCAACAACAGATGAAGTGGTACGAAAGACGCCCACCCATTTAGCGATAGGCAACAGGGTTGTCGGGTGGGCAACTGGAAGAGGAAAACGATGTTGGGCGACCGGTCGCCTTTTTTAGAGGAGAAGAAAATGGATATTCAGCGCATCAATCCACGTGAATGGAACTGCAGCGCGGCGGTGTTCGGTGATCTGGTTTTTCTTTCAGGTACGGTGGCGGACGACAAATCCTTGGATATGAAGGGACAGACTGCGGAGGTGCTGAGAAAAATCGACGCCGTTCTGGCCAAGGCCGGCACGGACAAATCGCGCATTCTGAGCGCAACTGTCTACATGGCCGATGCCGCGCTTAAAGACGAGATGAATACGGCGTGGATGGCGTGGGTGGATCGTTCCAACTTGCCGACCCGCACGGCGGTGGGTGCTGTGCTCACGCCCGGAACCCTCGTCGAAATCACGATCTGCGCGGCGAAGTAGCCCTGAGCAATAAATGTGTTGACTTCGCACGCGCTGAAGTTACTTTTTCGAAGATGATCGAGAGCCGCGGGGGGCGCCGATTTCGGCTTTTTTTCGGCTCCAGGCGGCACTTGCTATTCTTGTCTATTTGAAATATGAATTCATCCCCAAAATTGCCCGCTTGGCCTGGTAATCAAAAGTGTAAAGGAAGCTTACGCTCCAAAACGCTGATTCAAGGAATAGAAATCTATGCCCGAACAACTGCTGACGCTGGAGCAAGTAGCCGAATACTTAAACGTCGACAAGTTCACGGTCTACCGATTATTGGCGGATAAGGAGCTGCCAGCGTTCAAAGTTGGCAATCAGTGGCGGTTCAAAAGAAAAATGATCGAGAACTGGCTATTGAAAAACTCCAACCTGAAAAGAAAAGATACGCAGTAAAGTCGCTGCGTCTCTTCTTCCCATCCTTTCACGTCTTTTTTCCAAAAGCCCGCTGTTTTTGATTTCCTCGAGCACGCTGCCGTCGAAGACACGCAATGATGCCGGCGTATGTTCTTCGAGGTTTGAGATTTGGTTTGCACGGTATCGATGAAGACAACTTGCAGCCCTTTCCTTCGCTCAGTAGCCGCTCGACTGAATCCTCTGTATGAACGTACTGTCGAGGATGGTTTCCGGTTTCAAAGTCAAAAGCTTGGGATTGGTTCGAGCTAAAATAGAGTAGATCTTCTGCAGCCCCTCGGGTTTTGGTCGGAGATCATTGCTGTAGGCCGACACCATGGCGTTATATCCCGTTTCCGCGTCTTCAATCCGGTTAAGCCGCAGATGCTTGGCCATGACCCTCAGGATGACCGGTTTGTTTTCCGGCTTCTGAAAAAACCGGAGCGAATCGATCGTACCCTTAAGCAAGGCGTCATAGGTTTTTGCGTCCTGATGCGCCACGCCTTTCCGCACCACTAAAGACGAACCGACGTACGGAATCGGCGTCCGGCTGAGATCCACCATCAGTGTGTAGCCTTTCTTCTTGAGCGGCGCGCTGAAGGTCGAGCCCATCCATGAGGCTTGAGCGCGTCCGGTTTCGAGGGCTTGGATTCGGGACGGCTGATCGCCCAACACGATAAAGCGAATGTTGTCACGGTCCGGATCCAGACCGAGGTAATCCATCGCCAGCATGTTGTTCGCCCACCCACCGCCGCCGATACTCTGGATCGCGACCAATTTACCCTTCAGGTCGTCGGGTTTTTTCAATTCCGGGCGCGCCATGAAATCCCCTTCCGGCCGTTGGAAAAGCGCGCCGATGATGACGACGTCCAGTCCACCGGCCGCGAGATTCAACACGGCATTCGAACTGGTAAGCACCGCATTCACATCACCGGATACCAACGCCGAAGCCGCGAGGGATCCCACCCGCATATAGATGACCTCGACATTGAGACCGTGCTTGCGAAAAAAGCCCTGGTCGACGCCGACCCAAAGCACTGCGGGGTTTTCGCCGCTGGTGCCGTTGGCGATGCGAAACGGAGAAAGCGGTTGAGCGTACGTGGAATATACGAATATCGGAATGAGAAATAGTAGGGTAGCAAGCACGGTAAATCCGCAGACCCACCGTCTCTGGGGTGTAATTTGATTGGACAATGTGAGAGCCTCCTGATTACTTTTACTTATCGTGAGATGCTACTATCGTCGAGCAAGATTTGCGCCTCGTGTTCTACTTCAACTGAGAGACCGTGAAAATAGCCATGGCGACCCCGGCAGCAATCAGCCCGCCGGCAATGAACCCCACCAATTTGTTTTCCGCAATGGTTCCGGCCTTTTGATTGCCAACGAGAGCGCCTAATGTAAACGCCGCCACGAGAAAAAGTCCGATTTGCCAGTGAATATGGCCGAGGAGGTAATGGGAAACCGATCCCACGGCGCTGGTGATGACGATCATGAATAGGGCCGTGGGAGCCGCGACCCGGGCCGGGATTCCAAACCCAACCACCATAAGCGGTCCCTTGATGAACCCTCCGCCGATCCCAAAGAGTCCCGCGATTATGCCGGCGACGAGTCCGAAAATCACCACCGTAACCGCGCTCATTTCATAGGAGCCGCTGGGCGCGTGGCGGACAATTCGAGGCGGAAGCTTGTTGAGCTTTTTGAAAAACCACAACTGCGACGAGCGATCCCGACGGCTATTTCGCAGCATCATGGTGCCGGCGCTGATTACCATTAAGCTGAAAAGGATCTCAAGCTGCCGGGTCGGAAGATAGTCAGTCAGCCATGCCCCGACAATCGTACCCACGATCGTTGGCATCTCAAGCAGGATTCCGGCGACAAAATCGACTGAACCTCTGCGGACGTTGTGAACCGTTGAGATGAGGGCGGACGGGAAGAGGGCAAGGATAACGCAGCCAATCGCGATTTGAATCGGGATACCAAAGACCAACGTGAGAATCGGCACCATGAAAACACCGCCGCCAAATCCGACGATAGTGCCGAAGGCACTGACGGCAAAACCAAACAAGAACATGCCCGCATATTGCCACATAAGAAGCAATCTAGAACCAGAACCTTAGACGTGTCGGCATCTGGATTTCAGTCAAAGATTCCTCTCGCGCATAATCTGTCCGACGGGACAATGCCCCGTCCTTGCGCGGGACCCGGGACACGAAGCCCGAGTCTCTCTTCCGAGCGCACCGGAAATTTACGATGGAAGAACGAAAAATCGGGACCGCTATTTCAGGACGGGGTCACACCGGGAATCGGTAAAACCGTTCAGCATTGCGATAGCGAACGGCATCTTTGTCGGCCTGGCTCAGCCGTGGGTTTTCGTCGAGCTCTTCGAGCTCGGCCTTGCAGGTGTCGTTGTTGACCTCGTGCGGAAAATCCGAGGAAAAGATG
>DATIEH010000170.1:0-17704 GCA_035455905.1 Binatia bacterium
TGGCGCGAGGGTAGCCGGCCGGCAAAAAACTTGCGCCAGGAAATCGACAACTTGAACGATTTTGAATTTGGCGCTTGCGCCGTCCGTCAAATAGTTTTATTCCAGAGCGTGCTCAAGCCCGAAGGGGCGAGTTACAGTGAGTTGAGAACTATACAGCTCGGCGCCGAGTTGGCGGGCGACTGAAAGCTCGAATTCAAGGAGGCAGTAAATGGATGTAAATCGAGAGAAAGCACTCGATCTCGCCGTCAGCCAAATCGAACGGCAATTCGGTAAGGGTGCCATTATGAAGCTTGGCGAAGCCGGTGTCCCAAAGGACTTGCCGGTGATTTCCTCGGGATCTCTCGGACTGGATATTGCCCTTGGAATCGGCGGCGTCCCGCGCGGACGAGTAATCGAGATTTATGGTCCTGAGTCCTCCGGCAAAACCACCCTCGCTTTGCACATTGTCGCCGAGGCCCAAAAACAGGGGGGAATGGGCGCCTATATCGACGCGGAACACGCCCTCGACTTGGGTTATGCCAAAAAACTCGGAGTCAAGACGGATGACTTGCTGATTTCGCAACCAGATCACGGGGAGCAGGCTCTGGAAATCGCTGAGACCCTGGTACGGAGCGGCGCCATCGATGTTCTGGTCGTCGATTCCGTTGCGGCGCTTGTGCCAAAGGCCGAAATCGAAGGCGAGATGGGCGACGCCCACATGGGTTTACAGGCGAGACTCATGTCACAAGCTTTGCGCAAATTGACCGCGACCATTTCTCGCTCGCACACGGTGGTGATTTTCATCAATCAGATTCGCATGAAAATCGGCGTGATGTTCGGCAATCCGGAAACGACGACCGGCGGAAATGCGCTTAAGTTTTACGCCTCCGTGCGAATGGACATTCGCCGTATCGGCGCGCTCAAGGAAGGCGACAATGTTGTCGGCGGTCGGACCCGAGTCAAAGTCGTCAAGAACAAGATGGCGCCGCCGTTCAAAGAGGCTGAATTTGATATTCTATACGGCACAGGCATTTCGCGCGATGGAGAAATCGTCGATCTGGGGAGCGAGATCGGCGTCGTTGAAAAAAGCGGCGCCTGGTATTCCTACGCAGGCGAGCGCATTGGCCAGGGACGCGAGGCCGCAAAGCAGTTTCTGAAAGAACACCCGGAAACGGCCAAGGATATTATGGCGAAAGTCATGGACAAGACCGGGATCAAACGGCCGGAATCGCCATCCCCACCCGCGGCTGCCGCGACAGCGGATAAAAAAGAAAAAGCAAAGAGCAGGTAAGCTAGACGGGTTCACCGGCGGCAAACAAACCTAAGGCCAAATCCGGGCGCGCGGACACCGCGGAAGCAGCGCTGCAACTGGCCCTGCGGTACTTGGGATTCCGTTCGCGAAGCGAAACTGAAGTTCGACGTTATCTTCAGCAAAGGGGTTTTTCGACAACCGCGCTGGAAGCCGCCATCCGCCGGCTCCTTTCACTCCATTACCTCAATGATGAAGTTTTTGCGCGAAATTGGGCGCTCTCGCGTGCTCAAAGTCATGGATACGGCCCACTAAAAATCGATCAGGAACTGAGAATCAAGGGTATCGCGGCGCCTGTGATCCGCGACACGCTGCGGGAAATCTTCGATGAGGTGGACGAAGCCGCGCAAGCCAGGCGGCTTTTGACAAAGCGTTTCAAAGGCGAAAGACTTAGCGAGATCAGAATTGCCCGGCGCGCCGCGGCGTTTTTGCAGCGCCGAGGCTATAGCGGCAAAATAATTTTCGATCTGCTACGCTGTTCCATAGAAGACGAATAACCATGCTGACTGGAAACGAAATTCGTAAATCATTTTTGGACTTTTTCTCCAAACAGGGTCATACCGTTGTGAAGAGCTCGTCCCTCGTTCCGGAAAAGGACCCGACGCTGCTATTCACCAATGCTGGAATGGTGCAGTTCAAAAACGTTTTTCTCGGCCAAGAGCGGCTGCCCTATGTGCGCGCCACAAGCGCCCAGAAGTGTCTGCGTATCAGCGGCAAGCACAATGATCTCGAAGCGGTCGGCCGCGATACTTATCATCATACCTTTTTCGAGATGCTCGGTAATTGGTCCTTTGGCGATTACTACAAGGCCGAGGCGATCGCCTGGGCGTGGGATTTGCTCACCCGGGAATGGCAGCTCCCGAAAGACCGGCTCTACGCGACGGTTTATCTTAACGACGACGAAGCCGAGCGCCTATGGCTGAAAATCAGCGGGTTGCCCGCCGAGCGCGTGCGCCGATTTGGCGATAAGGAAAATTTTTGGGAGATGGGTGGGACCGGCCCCTGCGGCCCCTGCAGCGAAATTCATCTCGATCGCGGCCCGGCAGCCTGTGATATGCGCGAAGTCCCAGGGCACCAATGCCACGTGAACGGCGACTGCGCGCGTTACATCGAGCTCTGGAATTTGGTTTTTATCCAATACAATCGCAAGGAAGACCGCGAATTGGAAGAACTACCCTCGAAGCACGTCGACACGGGCATGGGCCTTGAGCGCATTACCGCCGTCTTGCAGAACGTTCTTTCCAATTACGATATCGACTATATGCGCGCGCTCACGGCCACTACTGAGCGAATCGCGGATAAAAAATACGGCGCCGATCCCGCGGCAGATATTTCTTTTCGCGTCATTGACGACCACGTGCGCGCAGTCAGTTTTTTGATCGCCGACGGCGTTATGCCGAGCAATGAAGGACGCGGCTATGTTTTACGCCGCCTGCTGCGTCGTGCCGCCCGTCACGGTCGGCTGCTGGGACTAAAGGAGCCTTTCCTGCACGAAGTGGCGAAAACTGTATCTGCCGTGATGGGCGATGCTTATCCGGAGCTGCGAAAAGAGGAACAGCGAATCCGCGAAGTCATCCGGATGGAAGAGGAGCGGTTCGGCGAAACGCTGGAGCGGGGTTTGGTTTTGCTCGAAGATGCAACGGCAAAGCTCAAATCGGAAAAAAAACAGTTTCTCAGCGGCGAGATTGCCTTTCGCCTTTACGATACTTACGGGTTTCCGCTCGATTTGACCGAAGACATTCTGCGCAATGAGGGTATCGCCGTCGATGAGGCGGAGTTCGAACAGCTCATGGAGGCGCAACGCACTCGGGGGCGCGAAGCTCGCGAAGTGACGACGATGGAATCGAAGATTCAGCTTGATCGGCCGGTTTATTTTATCGGTTATGATCAACTTCGGGCCGAATCTTCTGTCCTAGCGATCTACGGTAGCCACGGCGCTCAACCTGAGGCGGTCCAAGGCGACGAAATCGATTTGCTGACCGCCGTAACTCCTTTCTACGGAGAATCCGGCGGACAGGTCGGCGACCGTGGCACAATCACGACGGCCAGAGGCGATGTCGTCGAAGTTTTCGATACGCAGCATCCAACGCCCCAGCTAATTGCACATCGGGGCAAAGTGAAGAAGGGACGTGTTCAGGTTGGCGACAATGTCTTTCTGCAGGTCGACCCAAAGTACCGGCAGAAAACCAGGCTTAATCACTCGGCAACTCATATCCTGCATTCGGTTTTGCGTCAGGAGCTCGGCCCCCACGTGCGTCAGGCGGGATCTTTGGTCGCTCCTGATCGACTGCGCTTCGATTTCAACCACACGGGAGCCATTGCCGAGGAAAAGCTCGAAACGATCGAGACCGCAGTCAACCAGCACGTCCGGGAAAACGCCGAAGTATCCATCCGAGAGCTTAATTACGATGAGGCGATCCGCGAGGGTGCTTTGGCCTTCTTCGGCGATAAATACGGTGATCGCGTGCGAGTCGTGAAAATCGGCGACTTTTCCACCGAACTTTGCGGCGGGACCCATGTTCACTCTTCCGGAGAGATCGGGTTGTTCAAGCTCCATTTCGAGGGCGGCGTCGCGGCCGGAGTCCGACGGGTTGAGGCTTTTACAGGCGAAGGCGCTTTGGAACTGATTCACAGCTATGAAGATCGACTGAGAGAAATTGGCGTGCTGGTCCGCGGTACCCCTGAAGATGCCGCGGACAAGGTGAGGAGGCTTCTAGACCATCAGAAAGAACTGGAAAAAGAGATCGAAAAGCTCCGCGGCCAATTCGAACAAGACCAGGTTCGTGAGTTGCTGGCGAAGCAACGCGCCATCGACGGCGCCAAAGTTTTGATCAGCCAGGTCGATAATCTCGATGCAAAGCAACTGCGCGACATCGCCGACCGGCTCAAGGAAAAGCTCGGTTCCGGGGTTGTTGTATTGGCGAGCGCTGGCGCAGGAAATGTGAATCTAGTCGCCACCGTGACCAAAGATCTCACCAAACGCTATCATGCCGGAAACATCATTAAAGAGCTTGCTGCGATGCTCGGCGGTGGGGGCGGCGGACGGCCGGAATTCGCTCAGGCGGGCGGTAAGCATGCGGGAAAAATTGGCGAAGCTTTACGGCGTGCGGAGCAACTCGTTCAAGCAACGAAGTGAGCCAATTGCCAATCCCGGATTTGGATACCGAACGACAAAGCGCTACACTCGCGTTATAGCGTGATCAGTCTACAGACTAAGAAATTCACGGAAAGAACTGCCGGCCACTGCGACATTATCGATATTACGGCCAAAATTCACGCGGCGATTGAAAAAGAACAGATCCAGCACGGCTTAATTACCGCCTTTGTTTCAGGTTCCACCGCCGCTCTCACCACCATCGAATATGAATCGGGATTGATTCAGGATTTAAAAGAATCCGTCGAGCGGCTGATTCCCTCCGATCGTCGTTACCACCACGACGATCGCTGGGGCGACGACAACGGTTTTTCACACCTCCGGGCTGCCCTTTTTGGCCCGTCCATCGCCTTACCCGTCCAAAATGGCAAAGTCTGTCTGGGGGCTTGGCAGCAAGTGATCTTGCTCGATTTCGATAATCGCCCACGCACGCGTGAAATCATCCTCCAACTCATAGGAGAGACCGAGTGAAAGATGAAAAAAAATCAGTGGCCGACATGGTGACGGAAGTTGGCGTCAACTTTCTCGAGTTTCATGACCCACGGCTTTTTCGCGACCTTTTAGGACAGCATGATCAGCACATAAAAATTCTTCAGCACACCCTGCATGTCAAGATTCGCGTGCGCGGTTCGGGTGTGGAGATCGAAGGCGACCCGCTTCAGGTCGAACTCAGTAGCCAAATTCTCCGCCAGCTCTACGGTTTGCTCGAAAAAGGTTACCCGGTGTATGCCAGCGACGTCGATTATGCCATTCGGATTTTGAGTGGTGATTCTCGCGCTCGTTTGCAGGACATTTTTCTCGACACCATTTACATTTCCGCTCACAAACGAACGATCACTCCCAAAAGCATCGCGCAGAAAGCCTACATCGAAGCCATCCGTCGGTACGACATTGTCTTCGGCATTGGCCCCGCCGGCACCGGCAAAACCTATCTTGCCATGGCGATGGCTGTAGCCGAGCTCATGAAAAACAATTACGTGAGGATTATTCTCACTCGCCCAGCCGTGGAAGCGGGCGAGAAGCTCGGTTTTTTGCCTGGCGATCTCGCCGAAAAGGTCAACCCTTATCTCCGACCGTTGTACGATGCTTTGCACGATATGGTGGATTTCGATCGCGCGCGCAAGCTGGTTGAACGCGGCACCATCGAGGTCGCGCCGCTCGCATTCATGCGGGGAAGAACACTCAACGATTCGTTTGTGATTCTGGACGAAGCGCAAAACACCACGCCCGAGCAGATGAAGATGTTTCTCACCCGGTTGGGCTACGGCTCGAAAGCGGTGATCACCGGCGACGCGACGCAGATCGATTTGCCGGCGGGAAAACCTTCGGGCCTGAAGGAAGCGTCACGCATTTTGAAAGGCGTGCATGGGATTCGCTTCATTAATTTCACCGAAAAAGATGTGGCGCGCCATCATCTGGTTCAGCAGATCATCACCGCCTACGAGCGCGACGAGAACCAGTCAGGCACGCAGGAACCGCAGGAGAGAATTACATCTTAGAGCAGTCTTTGGCTTGGCTTTAGCGAACCTCTTCCAGTGTCAGCCGCGCCTGAACCGACTTGCCGTTGCGTAGCATCGTCACAGTCACCGCATCGCCGACCTTGTATTTTTCCAGAATCAGATAGAGATCGTTGGAGGATTCGATTTTTTTGCCGTCGATGGCGGTGATGACATCGCCCAAGCGGAGGCGTCCCTCGCTGTCTCGTCGCGTCGGCTGTATGCCGGCCTTCGCTGCGGCGCCGCCGCTGGTGACATCGACGACCAGCACGCCGGTCACGCCGAGTCTTTCGGCGATTTGCTCGTCCGCAATTTGAATTCCTAATCCCGGCCGAGTCACCTTGCCGCTACGAATCAGTTCCGGCACGATCCGATTGACGATGTCCACCGGAATGGCAAAGCCGATTCCGGCCGAGGTGCCCGAAGGGCTGTAGATGGCCGTATTTACGCCGATCAAACGGCCCGCGCTGTCGAGCAGTGGACCACCCGAATTACCTGGGTTGATCGCCGCATCGGATTGGATCACGCCTTGAATCGGCCGGCGTGTGACGGACTCGATCTCGCGGTTGAGCGCCGAAATCACCCCGGTCGTCAAGGTTTGGTCGAGCCCGAAGGGATTGCCGATCGCAAAAACACTCTGACCCACCTGCAAATCTTTGGATGTTCCGATCGGAATCGGACGGAGCCGGTTTGCCGGCGCATCGATACGCAATACCGCGATGTCCTTATCGGGCGCCACTCCCACGATGCGCGCCTTCCAATTCGATTGATCCGCGAGCGTCACCTGCGCCGCGTCGGCTTGCTGAATCACATGAAAGTTAGTGATGATATCGCCATTCGTATCCCATACGAATCCCGAACCCGTGCCTTGAGGAATTTGATAAAGATTGAGCGTGAAAAGATCTCGCTCTACACCTATTGCTGTAATATTGACAACCGATGGCGATGCCTGCCGGAAAAGGCTGATGGTCGATTTTTCATCACTTAGCAATTCGCCTCGCGGGTTAACCGCCCGCGGCGCCGCTCGCGGATCGAAGAGCGTTGCACTGCGAACCCAAGAGTCTTTCAAGAAAATCAAGCCCGCCGCACTCAATGCGACGACCAAGATCAGATAAAACCAAGCGGAGCGTTGCCTGAACCTGCTATGGCTGAGTAACATCGAAGTGTTTCTACAAATAATTTAACCGGTGCAAATTCTCATAGCATTTTGAAGCTGAAAATTCCAAAGCGATTCCGTTCGATGGAAGCCGACTACACCGCAAGCTGAATAGATTTTGCGGAGAGAGGAACTGCGCGGGCGATGCATCGCGGGAATAGTTCTTGGCGCGCGATGCATCGCTCCGAGTCGGAATGGGGGAAGGACAGAAACGAGTTGAGGTTACTCTACCCGAACTTCGATCTTCCTGGGTTTCGCCTCTTCTGCTTTGGGAAGTTTCAAAGTCAGCACGCCGTGCTTGAGCTCCGCGGATATTTTCGATTGGTCGACTTTCTCGTTTAGCTCGAACTGGCGAAAAAAATTGACCAACTCGTATTCACGATAGACCGGTTCGCCCGCGGTCGTAGGGGTCGGTTTCGCGCGGATCGTGAGCAAATTGTTTTCCACCTGCAAATCGAGGTTTTGTTTCTCCACGCCCGGTAGGTCAGCTTTAACGACGAGACCTCCGGCCGTCTCGTAAATATCGACCGGCGGCGTGACGTAGCGTTCCTGACTACGGGTACCTTCGCGGCTGGTCAAGCTTTGGTTTTGGCCATTTGTGGCTACGGTTTTTTCTGCCATGACGTATCCTCCTATCGCGAGATGAGTCGCTGCTTATGCCACCTTGACACTGATTTGCTTCGGCTTCGCTTTTTCGGCTTTCGGCAGACTGACCAGAAGCACGCCATTTTTATATTCCGCTCGGATGCCTTGTTCATCGACTTCCACGGGCAACTCCACCGTGCGGACAAATTTTCCGCTCGCTCGTTCACTGCGATGGAACGCTTCCGGCTTGACATCTGGAGTGATGCGGATCTTTTCGCCGGAAAGCGTCAATCGATTATGCATGATGTCTACGTTCAGAGATTCCGGATCGATGCCCGGTGTCAATGCTTCCACATAGATCTTGTCGTTTTCCTCGAACAGATTCACCAGCGGATAGCGACGCGGGCTACTGCCAGGGAGAAAAGCGACTCGCCGTGATGGTTCCTGCCGTCCGGCAAACCCCTCGAAGGCTTTATCGACCTCGCGCCGGAGCATTTCCATTTCTTCAAACGGATTCCATTGCGCCATGGGACGTTACCTCCTCATGAGATTATCGCTGTGAACTTAGCCATAGATCACCGCTTGTCAAGCAGTTCGTTGCACAACAAGGGAAGCAATTGCCTCCGCTCGTTGTGTGGTCAATTTTCCGACTTTATCCTGACACGGAATCATCAAATTACCGAAGCGTCATTTTGACGTGGAACAAAAAAGGGCGCCTGTTTACCAGGCGCCCTTTTTTGCAGTGCGCGAAAAAACTTAGTAGTCTTCGTGCTCATGCGGCATCGCCGGCGCCTCTTTTTTCTTCTCCGGCTTATCGGCGATCATCGCTTCCGTCGTAATCATCATTCCAGCAACTGAGGAGGCGTTCTGCAAAGCTGTGCGAACGACCTTAGTCGGGTCGACAATTCCAGCCTTAACCAGATCTTCGTACTCTTCTGTTGCAGCGTTGAAACCGAACGCGCCTTTGCCGTTCTTTACTTTATCGAGCACCACCGAGCCTTCCGCGCCCGCGTTGGCGGCGATCCAGCGCATCGGTTCTTCTAATGCCTTTTGAATAATCCGCACTCCAACCTTTTCGTCATCTGATACGCGCATGTTCCCAAGCCCCGCCGAGGCGCGGACCAGTGCGACGCCGCCGCCGGGCACGATGCCTTCTTCCACGGCCGCGCGGGTCGCATGTAGCGCGTCCTCGACGCGCGCCTTCTTTTCCTTCATCTCGACTTCCGTCGCCGCGCCGACTTTGACGACTGCCACGCCGCCGGCGAGCTTGGCCAATCTTTCCTGCAGTTTCTCGCGGTCATAATCCGAAGTTGTCTCATCGATCTGCGCCCGGATCTGCGTGATCCGGCCCTCGATGGCAGATTTCTTGCCCGCGCCTTCCACCACCGTAGTGTTGTCTTTATCGATGATGACCCGTTTGGCACGGCCAAGATCTTTGACCGTTACGTTTTCCAACTTGATACCGAGCTCCTCAGCGATCATCTTGCCATCCGTAAGGATTGCGATGTCCTCGAGCATCGCCTTGCGCCGGTCCCCGAAACCCGGAGCTTTGACTGCGACGACTTTCAGCGTGCCGCGGATCTTGTTCACGACCAGAGTCGCCAGAGCCTCGCCTTCCACTTCTTCGGCGATGATCAGCAGGGGCTTGCCGCTTTTGGCCACGGCTTCGAGCACCGGCAGCAAATCCTTCATGCTGGAAATCTTTTTCTCGTGAATCAGCAGATAACAGTCCTCATATACGCACTCCATGCGTTCCGGATCGGTAACAAAGTAGGGAGAGAGATAGCCGCGATCGAAGCGCATTCCTTCGACGAGGTCGAGCGTTGTTTCCAAGCCCTTCGCTTCCTCGACTGTAATCACGCCTTCTTTCCCGACCTTGTCCATGGCCTCGGCAAGAATATCGCCGATGGTTTTGTCATTGTTGGCGGAAATCGTGCCGACTTGCGCGATTTCGTCTCGGTCGCGGGTGGGTTTGGACATCGATTTGAGTTCGTCGACGACTTTGGCGACCGCTTTGTCGATGCCGCGCTTAATGCTCATGGGGTCATGGCCAGCCGCAACCAACTTTAGTCCCTCGCTGAAAATCGCCCGAGCCAATACGGTTGCCGTGGTGGTGCCGTCGCCGGCGACGTCCGAAGTTTTGCTGGCAACTTCTTTGACCATCTGTGCACCCATATTCTCGAATTTGTCTTCCAGCTGGATTTCCTTCGCCACGGAGACACCGTCTTTCGTCACGGTTGGCGAGCCCCAGGATTTTTCGAGGACGACATTTCGCCCTTTGGGCCCTAAAGTCACCGTCACCGCATCGGCGAGCAGATTTACACCGCGGAGAACCCGACCCCGCGCCTCTTCACTAAACCTTATTTCCTTCGCAGCCATCTTCTGTCTCCTCCTTATTCCACGACTCCAAGGATGTCATCTTCGCGCATAATCAGATGCTCCTCGCCGTCCAACTTGATCTCTGTGCCCGAATATTTTCCAAATAGAATCTTATCGCCAGACTTTACCCCAAGAGGTATGAGCTTCCCGTCTTCGTATTTGCCCGGACCCACCGCAACGACCTTACCCTCCTGTGGTTTCTCCTTGGCCGTATCCGGGATGATGATACCTCCCTTGGTTTTCTCTTCCTCCTCAATCCGTTTCACAATCACCCTATCGTGTAGGGGACGAATCTTAGTCGCCATTATTGACCCTCCTGAAATAAAACATAAATTTAGATTCCTGCAGAACAGGTTGGATGCGGCCTAATTTAATCTCGCCGAGCAAATCGTCAAGGGGTGTAACCGAAAAAAATGTGCGGCTTTCAGACAGGGTGGTATCACCGCTTGTAGGGGGGGACGGCAATCGATCGAATGTACGCGACGATATCACGGATTTGGTTCTCGTTTAGCGCGCCGCCCCAGGCCGGCATAAAAGTCGATTTTCCAACAGCGCCGCCGCCTTTCGAAATGATATCCACCAAAAACTTATCGTTGAGCTGATTCATGGCGGCTCCGTTGGTGTGATCCGCCGGTCGTACCGGGAGGGAGACACCCGCCGCGCCATCACCTTTGCCCCCTTCACCGTGGCATGTAGCGCAGTAAGTCACGTAGAGCTTTTTACCCTCGCCTTGGTCCTGCGTCCAGCCAGTAGACGGCGCCATCAAATCTGCCAAGAGGAAGATAGTAACCAACAAGTTCGTCGTGTTCATTTGCCTCCGCCTTTGCAAATTGCTGGTCTTTCCTAGCAGATATTTCTCAGGAACGACAACCGCCGCCATGCGAATCGCTTAGGCACTGTATTCAAATTTGCGAAAGAATGATAAATCTTAGCGAACAAACTTACCCGATTGGGGGCGAACATGATCAAAATCTGGGGCAGAACGGATTCGTCGAATGTTCAAAAGGTACTCTGGTGCTGCGGGGAGCTCGGTATCGAGTTTGAGCGCGTCGATTGGGGCGGAAAGTTCGGTGGAAATAATGATGAAGCCTACCGGGAAATGAACCCCAATGGCCTCGTCCCGACCATAAAGGACGGCGACTTTGTCCTGTGGGAATCCAACAGCATCATGCGCTACTTGAATGCCAAATACGGCAACCGAAAGCTTCTGCCAAGCAGCCCCGAGGGGATGGCAAACGCAAACCGGTGGATGGACTGGCAGCTATCTACATTCAACGCGACGATTGTACCGCTGTTCTGGAACTTAGTTCGGACGCCTCCCGACAAGCGCGATCCCAAAGCGGTCCAGGCCGCACTGGAAAAAACTGGCAAGGCTTGGCAGCTGGTCGAAAAGCAGTTGGCCCAGCACCGATTCCTTGCGGGCGAAGAATTTTCCCTCGGAGATATACCTCTCGGAGTGTGGGCTTACCGTTGGTTCAGTTTGCCCATCGAAAGACCGGAGCAAGCCAATATTACGCGATGGTATAATCAGCTGAAGCAGCGCAAGCCTTATCAGACCTACATCATGATCCCACTAAGCTAACGGAGTCTTGGCGAGGCCAGCTGGCGTATGCGCGATCAACGATGTCTGCTGGCAGGCGACCGGCAGCAAAATTTCTATCTTCGTGCCCGGCCCTGAACCGCTAGCAATATGGATTGTTCCGCCGTTCCGCTCAACGAATTTTTTCGCCAGCGGTAATCCAATCCCGGTGCCGTGCGGTTTGGTGGTAAAAAACGGCTCAAAGATACGCTGGCGATGCTCCGTGGGAATCCCACTTCCCGTGTCTTCGATCTGGAGGCGAACCATAGCGCCAACTCCATTCGCCGATGAGTGGGTGCTTAGGGTCACTACCCCGTTCTCCGGAGTCGCCTCCAGCGCGTTCGTGATCAAGGCCATCAGCGCCTGCTCAAGATGATTGGCATCGGAAACGATCGCCGGCAGCGTCGCATCAAGGTCGAGGTTTAACTCGACCCGCGCATCCTTGAACCGAGCTCTCAATGTTTCCGTTACGTCACGCACAATCGCATTGACATCGATCTGCACCGGGCGCGGCTCGAGCGGTTTGACAAAATTCAACAGACCTTGCATCCGTTTCTGCACGCGATCTACCTGCTGCACGATGTTTTGCAGATTCTCTTTCATCTGCCGGCTCTTTTCAGAATCGTCAGCGTTAGTATCGAGCATTGCGACCTGTGTGGCGGCGCGAATTGACGAGAGTGGGTTGCCGATTCCATGTGCTACCGCGGCCGCCATTTCCCCGATCACCGCCATGCGCTGCGATGCGATCAACTCCGAACGCATCTTCAAGAGGTTCTCCTGTTGCTCGGCAATTTTATGCGCGGCTTGACGCACGATCGCGAACAGCGACACGTACAAAAGCAGTCCGCCACCTACCACCCCAAACAGCACGACCAGTCGGGCCTGGTGAATAGCCCGGATCACGCCATCCGAACGCCGGTGCGTTTCGAACACGCCGAGCAACTCCTTGCCGCTTTCCGAATAAATCGGGATGTAGATTTCAATCGCTGAAGCCGGCGCATTCCGATCGAGAGAATTTTCGCTTCTCCTGAACGACGCCATGTCGGCGATGACTTCACCCCGTAGCGCCTTTTGTAATTGACCGTTACCTGGAAATGCTTTACCCACCAGCTGTTTGTCGTCCGACCATAGCACAACGCTTTGAGGACTATAGACCTTGAAGCCCAATATATCCGGCGACAGACGCATATAATCGAGCAAGCTAGCAAATTTATAGCCCACCGATTTGCGATCTTTGGTTTTAAAATCATACGCCTCGAGAAACTTTCGCACGTCGGTGCGCACCATTTGCGCCGTGGTTTGCCACTCCCGATCGAGGATTTGATTGATCAGATAATTGGAAACGATTAGCCAAAGGGCGCCAGTCATGATGCTGACGCAAACGAAACTATATAGGGCAAATCGGGTCGTGAGACTGGCGTTTGCGAAACGCGCTTTGATTCCAAAATTGCCGAGCTTCACGAACCCTCGAAATTTTTGCCAGGAAGCCTGCGAGCGCACCGGATAGGGCATCGAGATCGGAATTCTCATTTTAGTGAGCCTTTCCACCTTCCGCCAAACGCATCACCGCGTCGACGATCTGGTCGACATCGGGGACCATTGCATCCACCAGCGGCGGACTGTGCGGCGGCGGGATCGGCTGAGCGGCGATCCGCAACACAGGACCTTGTAAATCGCTGAACAGATTTTCCTGGATCATCGCCGCGATTTCCGCCGATACGCCACCGACCATTGGGCCTTCATCGAGAACAATAGCTCTCTTGGTCTTTGCCACGGAATCAAGAACCGATTTCTTGTCGAGGGGCGCCAGTGAGCGCAAATCGACGATCTCGATTTCGATGCCTTTTTGCTTCAAGGCTTCAGCGGCGGCATCGGCTTTTAAAACCATGCCACCGCAAGTCACGATCGTCAGATCTTTTCCCTCACGCCGTATCGCGGCGAGCCCTATGGGGACAGTATAGTCGCCCTCAGGTACCGGCCCGCGCTGGCCGTAAAGATGATGACTTTCAAAACAGAGCACCGGATTAGGATCCCGAATCGCCGAAAGCAACAATCCCTTAGCGTCCGCGGGTGTGGTCGGCATAATGATTTTCAACCCGGGAAAATGAATGAACGCGCCGTGGTTACAGCTGGAATGGCTCGGTCCGCCACCGGGCCGAGTGGCAAACTTGTTGCGCACCACCATGGGAACATTGATTCGACCGCCGGTCATATAGTGATAACGAGCTGCGTGACTCGCAAGCTGATCCATGGCGAGCGGCAAGAGATCCGAGAATTGAATTTCCACCACTGGACGCATGCCGTTGATGGCTGCGCCGACGCCTAAGCCGACCAGCGCCGCCTCCGAAATCGGCGTATCCAGAACGCGATTTTCGCCGAATTCCTGCATGAGTCCACGCGTGACACCATAAGCGCCGCCAAACAGCGCCACGTCCTCACCCATGACGAACACCCGACTGTCACGCGCCATCTCGTAACGGAGGGCTTCCCGGAGCGCTTCCTGGACGCGCATCTCCTTGGTAGGGTTGAGTGGCTGCGCGTTCTGCATCGCCTCAGCCATTGGCCACCTCGGCACTGGCAAAAATGCTCGTGAGATCGACTTCTTTTTTTGGCAAGGGCGCCGCTTCCGCGCGCTTAGCCACGCCATCGACCTCGGCATAGATAGTTTCATTCAACTTGTGAAAATCCTGTGCGCTTAGCTGCCCTGCTTCAATGAGTTTTTCGCTGAGTCGTTTAATTGGACACTTTAACTTCCACGCCTCGATTTCCTCTTTGGATCGATAACCGGTGCCGGGATCGCCGCCGAAGTGGCCATCCCAGCGATAGGTGAGACATTCCAGAAAGGTTGCTCCGCCACCACCCCGCGCTTTTTCGGCGGCAGTCTCCGTCGCTGCGTACACCGCCTCCACATCATTACCATCGACAGTTTTTCCCTCAAAGCCATAGGCCGCGGCGCGATCCGATAACTGCTTGATCGCAACGCTTTTTTCCAAGCTCACGGTCATCGCATACTGATTATTCTCGCAGATATAAAGCACCGGCAGCTTCCACACCCCGGCGAGGTTCATCGATTCATGGACCACGCCTTGATTTACCGCCCCATCGCCAAAAAAGCTTACGGCGATTTCTTTTGAGCCGCGGATCTTCGCCGCCAACGCCGCTCCCGTTGCGGTCGGCACGGTGCCGCCCACCGTCCCCGTGTTACCCAAAAAGCCAAAACCCATGTCGCCCATATGCATTTTACCGCCGCGACCTTTTGAATAACCGTCAGCGCGCCCCAGACATTCGCAAAACAGCGTATATAGGTCCGCGCCCTTGGCGATCAGGTGTCCAGTGCCACGATGATAGCTGGCAATGAGGTCGGTCGGCCCCAAGGCCGCACAAACGCCGACGGCAATCGCCTCTTGCCCGCGATAGGAATGGGTGCTGCCGAACATAGCTTTGCGCTGATAAAGCTCTTCGAGCTTTTCCTCGAAAGCACGCAATAAAATCATCTGTCGCAAGATGGCGGGTTTTTTGGCTGCGTCCAAGATCGAAGCCTCCGGCTAAGAGTTAATGCGATTCCGTATCGGGGGTATATTTCTGACCTGTAGTTATTTGGCTGTGGGATAGTTGTCAAGGCGACATTCGCGAGAGCCGTTTTGTCCCATGCGGATCTACAGCGGTCAATTCGAATTTAAATGTGCTGGAGCGGTCGGCAAACTAAGCTGCGGTCGATATGGGCTATTTCACAAAGAAGCGCAATGATTGGGTGGTATAGCGCACGAGGGGTGAAAAATAGAGGCCGAAAACGATCGTCAGCACAGTCAATGGGATCAAAAGCGTGAAGTTATTGGTAGCCACGCAAACGGTTTTATCCTCGGGGTTGGGGGTGTCGAGAAACATCGTCTTGACGATCTTCGCATAGTAATAAAGCGAGATCACACTGTTGATCGCGGCGACCACCGCAAGCGCGCCGAATGCGCCACCTTGTTTCAGCACCGCCGAAAACAGAAAAAATTTACCGACAAATCCGGCGAACGGCGGCAAGCCGGTCAAGGAAAAAAGAAATATCGCCAGGCATACAGCGGGGACGATGGCACCGCGCCAAGCCAGACCGCGATAGGTCCCGATGTCCTCGTCGCCGGTGACATTGGCGATCATCGCCACCACGAGAAATGCCCCGACGTTCATGATCAGATAAACCACCACGTAAAAAAGAATCGCCGAAAGTCCATCGTTGTTCAGTACCGCCAACCCCATCATCATATAGCCCGCATGGGCGATTCCCGAGTAGGCGAGCATTCGTTTCAAGTTGCGCTGGTTGAGCGCGCAAAGATTGCCGACGGTCATGGTTATCATGCTGAGAAAGAGCAAAACCTGGGGCCACTCGACGCCTGATGTAAAAGCCCAATCGCCGCTCGGCAGCATGCGCGAGACGCCAGGGAAAAAGAACCGCGTCATGATCGCGATCCCGGCTGCGTTGGAGGCGACCGATAAAAATGCCGTGAAGGGAGTCGGCGCGCCCTGATAAACGTCCGGCGACCACATATGAAACGGCACGAACACGATTTTGTAGCCAAAACCCGCCATAATAAAAACGAATGCCATGAACAACGCGGCCTTGTTGAATTGAGCTTGACCAAGTGCCGCCTGAATCGCCGCGTAGTCCAAGCTGCCGGTCATGCCGAAGATCCAGCTCATCCCATAAATCATCGTGCCGGACGCTACACCACCATAGATCAAGTACTTCAATGCCGCTTCGCTGGATCGGCGGTTATGCGGCAAAAATCCAGTGAGTACATAGGAAGTTAAACTGACAAGCTCCAGGGACAGATAGGCCATCAGCAGATTACTCGAGGAGGCCATGAAAAACATACCGAGCGTGCAGGTCAGCAGCAGCGTGTAATATTCACCCTCATGAACTTGCTTGATCTCGTTGCTGCCGAGCGACATCCAGATACACAGGATCGTCGCCGCCAAAGCTACCACCTTGAAGAACAAACTGAAATTGTCGAGCACCATCATGCGGTGAAACAACCAGCCGGGCTGCGCGCTATAAAGATCCAAGGTAGCAATCAGGGATGCCGCACAACCGGCAAGCGCGATCATCGCCACGCCGCGCCCGCTCCGCGCAATCAGATCGACGATGATCAGCAGCAGGATTGTCCCGGAGAGTATGATCTCCGGGACAAAAAAGCTCAGGCTCGCGACGTTCTTGAGATCCATGGACAGATTACAGATGCGGAATGACGACTTGGTTGATTTGATCCAGCGAGGAGCGCAGCAGGTCCAATACAACGCTCGGGTATACGCCGACGACGATGACAATCACGCCAAGCGGCACCAGCGTAAACATCTCCCGGCCGTTGATCTCCGGGAACTTCAGATATTTCTCATTAGCCGGACCGAGATAAACGCGCTGGATCGTCCAGAGGAGATAGCCGGCGGTGAGGATCACGCCGCTCGCGCCCAGAATCGTCAGGACTGGATACTTTTGCCAGGTCCCGAGCAGTACCAGGACTTCCGAAATGAATCCCGAAAGTCCGGGCAAGCCCATCGAAGCGAAAAACGCCAACGCGGTGACGCCCGTATAAACCGGCATGATCGCGGCCATCCCGCCGAAGCCGTCGATTTCGCGATGGTGCGCGCGGTCGTAAATCACCCCGACCAAAAGAAAGAGCATGCCCGTAATCGTGCCGTGATTGAACATCTGCAATACCGCGCCGTTCAGCCCCTGGGTAGTAAAGCTCGCCATGCCGAGCATCACATAACCCATGTGACTGACGCTCGAGTAAGCGACTAGTTTTTTGAGATCCGTCTGCGCCATCGCGCAAAGCGCACCGTAAATAATATTCCACGCGCCGAGGGCTCCCAGGCACCAGTAAGCCATATCGGCTGTGGCGGCGGGCAGCATTGGAAAATTCGTGCGCAGGATACCGTAGGTCCCCATTTTGAGCAGCACGCCGGCAAGAATGACAGAAATCGCCGTCGGTGCTTCGACGTGCGCATCCGGTAACCAGGTATGAAACGGGAAGGCGGGAATCTTGATGGCAAAGCCAATGAAGAGTGCCATCCAGATCACGTG
>DATIEH010000171.1:0-3959 GCA_035455905.1 Binatia bacterium
TGTAAAAATGGCTGAAGAGCCGAGAAAACCGTTGCCGGCAATCACGCCGGAAGCCAAGCCCTTCTGGGATGCGGCGGCGCAACAAAAGTTCGTGGTGCAGCAGTGCCAGGATTGCCAGAGCTGGGTCTGGACACCGCGACCATCCTGCAATGAATGCGGCAGCGAAAAAATTGAATGGAAGCCGATGAGCGGCAAAGGCGAGGTTTATTCTTTTACCGTGATTCGCCAAGTGGTCGGCCGCGCGGCCTCCAAAGCGTTCGAGCCGGATATTCCTTACGTCGTCGCCTGGGTAGATCTCGATGAAGGACCGCGCCTGATCACGAACATCGTCGGATGCCCGGTCGAAGATGTAAAGCTCGGCATGAAAGTCTCAGTGGTCTTCGAGCAAGCATCGCCGGAAGTCTGGCTGCCCAAATTCAAGCCGATCGATTAGCGCAGACGCGTCCAATCACAAGCGGAAATTCACGAGGAATCGTGCCAACTCGATCCTCCGCTGAGTCGTCATTCCCGCATGTTTTTAGCGGGAATCCAGGCGAATTCGGACTGGACCCCCGATTAATACACTCGGGGGTGACGCTTTCGCGAGATACTTCTTCATTCAAACCACAGAGACGCGAAGCACACGAAATGTTTCGGTACCGTTCGCCCACTTTTTCAACGCACCTGACATAGCGCCGCGAACTCCCGAATAGAAACTTTTTCTCGCGTGTCATTTCGACGAAGGAGAAATCTTTCCCGGGACTTTTGCCGCCCTCTCACTGACAAAAACAAAAGGATTTCTCGCTGGAGTTCACCCAGCGAAGTCGAAGGGCTCAAAATGACAATGGAGCTTTGGCAATACGTGTGGTCGGTGACCGCCGATCGCATTTACATCGGGTTATCTTTTTGCGACTTCATCGAGCAGGGAAAAATCATAAATCTGCTCCGGTTTCGGCGGTTCTTTCAAGCCGGCGTCTTTTTGATCGAGCTCCAATTCCAACTTTAGTGCGCCGGGTGTAGGTTTGCCGTCGACAGCCCAGCCTTTGTAAATCGCATCGTAGATGAATGCGGCTTCCTCTTGACTGATCGACAATTGCTTCATCAGAACCGATACGGTTCTATCTTTTTGGCTGACGATGATTTTGGTTGCCTCGAGCACGGACTGCACCACCGGCCGCAAGAATTCGCGCCGTGACTGGAGCCCCGCCACGGACATTCCCAGACCGCTCTGCGGTAACTCGATCTCATCTGCAGCTCGAGCGAGCACGTGAAAGCCCTGTTTCAACAAACGAACCGTTTCGACGCTGTTGAGCATCGCGGCTGGAACCGTACCACTCGCTAGCGCTGCTGCGCGGGCCGTTCCTGCATTGACAATTTTGTACTCCTCGCTGCGTAGGCCTTTCCGGCGCAAAACCTCAGCGAGCACGACGTTCACTGTACCCTGGGGCGTATAACCGCCGATCACTTTCCCGCGCAGTTGCTCGATGCTGCTGATGTCTTTGTTCGCCACGAGAATGAAGTCCGAACGATTCAGCGAGACCAAGCCGACCCGAACCGGTGCGCCGCGCAACGCCGCCCGTGCTGTCGAGCCGATCGCCGAATAGCAATCGAGGTCGCCCGAAAGCAAGGCGCCGATTCCCGCACGCGGTTCGAGCACCAAAATTCGCGCATCATAGCCGTAGCCCTCGAAAATGCCTAAGTGCTTGGCGACGTAGATGGATGTCATGCTCACGGAATGATTGGCCAGCGCAATATGTAGCGGCTTGAGTTTCTTTGATTGCGCTAAAGCCGGATCGAATGCGCCGAAGAGCTCGATCATCACGAGGACCGACTGGAATCTCAATGCTCTAGCAAACATCACTCGCATACGTTCCTCCGCTATTTCCTCGCGCTCTCATATCCGCTCAGGCAACAAACTGTCAATAAAAAGATGACCAACGATTCATCAGATCATTCCGAGCAGAGCGAGGAATCTTTCCCTCAGACTTATGGATCGGGATAACCTCACGGCATCTTCACTTGTTTGATCGTCACCGGATGCGCTATTCAGAAGAGAGTCGTTTTGGAGGAAAAGCGTTATGCACGACGAAATCCGAATCATCGATACCACCTTGCGCGACGGCAACACCAGCCTCTGGGCGCACAATATGACCACCGGCATGATGCATCCGGTGCTACGCCATATGGACCGGGCCGGTTTTGACGGCATGGAGTTCTTCGTCAGCGGGCGCTTCAAGAAAGTCGTGCGCGAGCAGCGCGATAATCCCTGGGACTGGGTGCGTTACGGCCAAAAAGAAATCAAGAATACCCAGCTCCGCTATCATGGCGGCCTCAACAGCGGCTTCACTTTAACCCCGCGTTGTATTGCGCGCCTGATCATCGAGCGCGTCGTACACTACGGCATTACGGTGACTCGACTGTCCGATCCCTGGAACGATTACAAGGTGCTGAGTAAGGAAGTCGCCGACCTGAAAGCACTGGGCATGGAATCGGTGGTGAATATCATCTATTCGATCTCGCCGCGGCATACCGATGAATACTACGCACGCAAAGCGCGCGAAGCCGCTGCACTGAAACCCTATCGGCTTTGCTACAAGGACGTGGGCGGCATGCTCACACCGGAGCGCGCTCGTACCCTGGCGCGTTTGATTCTCGACAACGCCGGCGATGTGCCGGTGGAATTCCACGCGCATTGCAACAACGGTCTGGCGCCGTTTAATCTCCTGGAGGTCGTCAAACAAGGCGTTCGCATCGTGCATACGTCGGTGCCGCCTCTTGCCAACGGCTCGGCGCAGCCGTCGATTTTCAATGTCGTCAGAAACCTGCGCGCCCTTGGTTATAAAGCGCTCGTCAACGAAAAAGTTTTGGAACCGGTGGAACAGCATTTCCGCCGCGTCGCGGAGGAAGAAAATTTGCCCATCGGAGCGCCACGGGAATACGACGAAACTTGGTACCGGCATCAAGTTCCGGGCGGAATGATTTCCAATCTGCGCCACCAGCTCAAGATGCTCGGCAAAGAAGACAAGATGCCAAACGTGCTCGACGAAATCGTTCAGGTGCGCGCCGAGCTCGGATACCCGATCATGGTCACCCCTTTCGCTCAGTTCGTCGGCAGCCAGGCAGCCATCAACGTAATGACGGGCGAGCGCTATAAAGAAGTCACCGATCAGGTGATTCAATATGCGCTCGGACTGTGGGGACAAGAAGGAGCGGAATACATGGACCCCGACGTCAAAGCGAAAATATTGAACCGCCCGCGCGCGCGGGAAATGGAAAAATTTGAGGTGCCGAACGTTTCTCTGGAAGACGTTCGAAAAAAATACGGCGGACCGAGTCTCTCGGATGAAGAGCTCATCTTACGCTACTATGCCGGACCGGAATTCGTCGACGCGCTCAAGGCCGCGCCGCCGAGAAAAGAATATTTAGACGCGCGCAAGCCGCTTGTGAAGTTGGTGGAAGAGCTGATCCAGAAAAGAGATACGGGGCACGTCTATATACACCGCGATAATTTTACCTTGAGCGCCGGCCGGCGAGTTAATTAAAATTCCGAGTTAAGTGCTGAGAAAATTTTCAATCCGTTTTCTCCAAGAATTTTGCGTCTTGGCGGCGAATAAAACCGGGCGGATTGCCTCGTCTGGAGTGAACTTCCAACCAGTCGCCCTTCGAGCTGACCACCTCGACTCGCGTTCCCGCGGGAATATTGGCCACGACCCGGGCAGAAGAAGACGGCAACTCGAAGAGAGGCGTCGAGTCTCTGGTTTCATACGCTCCAGCTCCGGAAGCGCGCCGGGATGTCGGCGCTGAAGCGGGAACCTTGGCCGAACGCGCGGTACCCTTAGATTGTTGCTCGTCGGTTTGGAGCGGCGCTTTACGGGGAGAAGGCTCGGATGCTTCGGTATTGGGCCGCGGCCTCGAAACCGCATTCGGGTATTGGTCGGACGACTCGAAGGGGGCCGACGACGGCTCGGGCGACTGCGACG
>DATIEH010000172.1:0-3171 GCA_035455905.1 Binatia bacterium
TGACGACGGCGCTGGCTTTCGACGGCAGCACGTTGTCTTTGATGCCGGCGTTCAGCAGGGTCGGCGCCAGGGTTGTCCGGATAAGCGCATTCGTTTGCGGCGATTGCGCGAGAGCTTTCTCCAGCAAAGAACTGAACAGCCATAGATTCGCGAGCACAAGCTTTTTATCGAAGGCCATTTCCGGACCGAGAAATGCAAACATTTCTTGTGTCGGCCGGTTCAGGCGCGCTGGGAACGGCGCCTCTTTGAGCTTTTGTAGCGCGTCAACCAGTATGCCGACTGCGGTATGCTCGGGCGGCATTGAGCTATGCCCGCCGGCGCTTTCGACGCTTAGCTCCAAGCTGAGATAGCCTTTCTCGGCGATACCGATCAATGCGGCCGGCGAATCGAGACCGGAAATGATGCCGGTAAAAACATTGAGTCCCTCGTCGAGAATGCTTTCGAGTTCCACGTGGCGCGCGCGTAAAAGTGCGGCAATTTTAGCCGCCCCGTTTATGCCACCGATCTCTTCGTCGTGGCCGAACGCCAGATAAATCGTGCGCGCCGGCCGAAAATTGTTCGCGAGCAACGACTCGACGGCTTCAAGGATCGCCATCAGACTGCTCTTGTCATCCAGTGCGCCGCGTCCCCAGATGTAGCCGTCCGCGATCTCTCCAGAAAACGGCGCGTGATGCCAGGAAGACTCCGTGCTTGGATCCACCGGCACTACGTCGATGTGTGCCATGAGCAGCATCGGCTTTAACCGGTCGTCTTTACCCTGCCAGGTGAAAAGCAAACTATGCTCGCCGATGGTTTCTTTGTGCAATTGGCGACTGATGCGGGGAAAGGCCCGGGCGATGAGAGCGTGGAACTCGGTGAATGCACCGGCATTAGCTGACGGGGTTTGCATCGAAACCGTTTTGAGTTGAATCGCTGCCGAGAGGTGCGCGAGGGCTGTTGCACGGCTGATCGCCATACTCTCAGCCGGTTCGGGGGAAAGTTGACGGGATTGGAAGGTCCCGGCGCGGATCACGAGTACGAGGAATAAAGCCGCGATCGCAGCAATGAGCGTAAAGCTAAATGTTTTGATCATCGTGAATTGAGCGAAGAGCTAGCAAGTTAGGTCATTGAGCGCAATCCGAGCGAGCTAATTTGACAAGCGCAGGAGGGTCGGATAATTTTTTTGGAATAACTAGAGGGAACAAAACTGGAGGGACAATGAGCGATTTTTATACGGCCTGGTTGGAGCGGTCAAAAAACAACCAGAAAATAGTTGATGAAGCGCCGCGGGTGGCGCGTTCCAAGGATCTGAAATGGGTGCGCACGCCGCAGGACTACAAAGCGGCATTGATGATCGCGCCAGAAACTGGTTTTCCCACGGGAGGTAGCTGTCTGATGCGTGCGGAGATTCCAGCGGGCTGGCATACCGGAAAACATTTGCACGGCGAGGAAGCGGTTTACGTCGAGAGCGGCGAAGGCTTTATGGTTCTCGACGATAAGCGCTACGATTTCTTTCCGGGTACCGTGCTCCACATTCCGTATCGATCGCCACACCAGTTGTTCAACACCGGCAAAACATCGGTAGGTTATCTCTCCGGACTGGCCTGGCACCTCGAGGCCGACGTGTATATGGGTAAAATGGAGCAGCTCGAAGAGTGCGGTGAGACCGATCCCAAGGTTCGAGCGGCTTTCCCCAAAGAGGAATCGCAATATTGGCCGGAAGACGGACGCCGTATTGCGATGCATCAGAACCAGCAGGAAAAATCGGACGAGTCGAAGCACGGCGCGACCTATTTCCTGATGGGGCGGAGCGGAAAACAAAACGGTTTTAAGGCCACCGGGGTAGCGATCAGTTCGATATTTGTCGACCTGGCGCATACCAAAAGTCACAGCCATGCGCACCCCGAGGCCTATCTCTATGCTCTGGAAGGTGACGGCTATTCGGAGATCGGCGGCAGGCGCTACGACTGGAATCAAGGCGATGCCGTGCACGTCCCCCCTGGCATGATGCATCATCAGCATTTCAATCCCTATGATCGGGATATGAAGGAGCTGCGCTTTGAGTTCGGGGTCCGGTACTGGCTGGTCGATCAGTGGAAGGGTTACACCACGGTGGACAAGCATTTGAAGGCGACGACGCATATGATTGATTAGGGTTTTTAACGAAACCCAAGGCGAGCCAGTGCTCGTGATTGGCTCGCCTTATTTTGGGTTTATATCGATTCAGCGGACGCCATTTATTTCTTGCAACGTCACCTTGGATCTTCTATAGAATTAATGATGGCGGATTTGCGCAACGCAAGAAACGGCGACGCGAAAATCATGCTGGGATTTATCGTGCGCCGCTGTGCCGCTGATATCGGTCACACACCCACGCCTGCCGAATTTGCGACCTGGGCAAACGGCCAACAGCAAAACGGCAAACGTCTCTGTCTCTTTGGGAAGGAAATTTCGCCGTCCATCGCGAAAGTGATGTTCAATCAGCCGGGCCGGCTCGTCACCGTCAGCGCGGAAGGTCTGGCGAGAATCTGGAAGAGCAACGGCCGTTAGCTTCATCTTCTGCCGCACCCTCAATAACAAAACACTGCATCGCTTCGTTCGCCTAGTATTTTGCTGGTCAGCTAGTAGCGAGCGGGACTGCTTCGCCAATCAGACAAAACAACGAACGGTGGACAGGTGAGCGTTGCCGCCGTTGCCTTGGCTTGTTATGCTTTCAGCGCTCGCACGCTCGACAATATTCAACATTCAACGGATATAAACCCGTGAAACTGATTCCAAGGTTAATCGCTTTACCTATGGCTGCGGCCGCAGTGCTACTTGGCAATTACACGCTCGCGCAACCCAGGCCGGATAAGCTGCGCATCGGCTACGCTGCACGGGCCGTGGCCCATTCGGTTCCGTACGTGGCGAAGGAAGCCGGCTTTTTTAGTGAAGAAGGAATCGATGCCGAAATCGTTCGTACAGCGGGTTCGATCGCGCCGATGGCGTTGGTGGCCAACGAGGTCGATCTGGCGATCATGTCGGCGTATTTGATGATTCCGGTGGCGGTGCAAAATCGTGATGTTGTCATGCTGGGCGGTTTTTCGCGGTACGCGTCGATGGTTTTTGTGGCGCGACCCGAAGTGAAGGGCGCGCAGGACTTAAAAGGCAAGATTGTCGGCATTCAACGGCCCGGCGATGCCTACGAGAAAA
>DATIEH010000173.1:0-2742 GCA_035455905.1 Binatia bacterium
CATTCTGATCAAATCACTGACGACCAGTTACCAAACCATTCAAGGCAACCGCGAAGTTTTTTTAGTGAGTGGTATCGCCTTGAACCAGAATCCTGTCATCGTGCGCGAGATTCAGCTCACGGGTACGGTTTACAACGACGCCGGCAAAGAAATCGAACGGCAGGCCATTTGGGCGGGCAACACGCTTTCGCCGAAAATCATCCGCGGCATGACTCTGGAGGACATTCCACAATTGCAGGAGCTCAAACCTTTGAAGAGTTTTGAGCTGCCGCCGGGAGACTCGATTCCGTTTACAATTGTTTTTCTGAAGTCGTCGAAAAACGCGAAGGAATTCACGTGCGAGGTAACTACCGCAGGTGAGGCTTAGGTGCGGCGCAAATTCATCACTTCCTCGAGTCCTTGTTGGGCGTAATGTCGATTTCGTCCGGCTCATTCATAGCCCGGCGAAATTTCTTGATGCTTTTGCCGAGCCCCTCGCCCAAGTCCGGCAGGCGCCGATTAAACACGACCATAACGATTACCAGAAGCAGCAATAGTTCGCCGAGTCCCAAACCGAACATGCAAATCACCTCCCACCAAGGCGCTGCGCGCGAGATTTCGCGCGGCTTTCCTCGCGCCCTGTGACTGGGATATTATACGATGATGCCGAGCTCTACCACAGTATGGCGTTTTTTCGCTCTGTCGCTTGCAACCCACGCTCTGGCATTGCTCCTGATGTACCCATTGCGAGCCGGAGTAATCCGATCTCAACCGGAGACAATTCCCGTCTCGCTTCTGCCGCCATCCGAAACCAAGGAGGCCGCAACTAAGGATCTCGCGCCGAGCCGAATCGCGCGAACGCCGCCAACCCGAATGACGAGAGCCCCATCGGTGATCGCCAAGAGAGATTCTCGTGTCGCGCCCGACAAGCCTAACTCTTCCCGCAGCAGAATGCCGGCTCGTCCGGAACCGCCTCCGGTAACGAATGATATCGCCGAGACCCCGCGGCCACCAGCACCGCGTGAGCAACCCCCAGAAGAGACCGCGATCGCAGAGCGTCAGCTTCCAACCTTGAAGGAGCTGTTGCCCAGCGCCACCTGGTCATCTTCGAGCGCCCGAGCCGATATACCCATAAGTCTCAACACCAACGATCCCGTGTATGTTACCTATTTCACCAAGGTCAAACAGTTGATCGAATCCCAGTGGGAATATCCCGAGATCGCTCTCCGCTACGGGCTCCAGGGACGTCTCGCCCTGCAATTCATGATCGGCGGGAACGGCCAACTGGAACAGCTCCGATTGATTCGGTCTTCGGGATCGCAGGTGCTTGACGAGGAAGCCGTACGGGCGATTAAAGCTGCGGCGCCTTTCCCGCCGATTCCGCCCTGGATCAAGCCCAATCCGCTGCTCATCTCCGCTTCAATGGAGTACCACGACAACCGGGTCAACTATCGTTTCTCCCCGTGAAGTCTCCGAGCCGATGTGTCGCCGCTTGTGAGAAACTCGGCGGCCCTATTCTTCCGTTTGATCGGTCATAGCTGGCGGTTCCCACCGAAGCACCGGTTTGCGCGCCGCTTTTGCTTCGTCGAGACGCCGAACTGGCGTTGAATAGGGCGCGTTTTTCACCAGCTCCGGATCCTCCTTCGCTTCGGCCGCGATCGCCAGCATCGCATCAATGAAATCATCGAGAGTTTCCGGAGTCTCAGTTTCCGTCGGCTCGATCATCAGCGCACCGGAAACGACCAGTGGAAAATAAATCGTGGGGGGATGATGACCATAGTCTAACAGACGCTTGGCGATGTCGAGCGTGCTGACGCCGCTCCTTTGCTGCAGGCGGTCGGTAAAAATACACTCGTGCATACATGGCTCGTTGTAGGCGAGTTGATAACTCCTTGCCAGTTTTTTCCGAATGTAGTTGGCGTTCAGAAGCGCCATCCGGCTTGCATCCTCGAGTCCATCGCCGCCGAGCGCCGTAATGTAACTGTAGGCGCGCACGAGAATGCCAAAATTGCCAAAAAAGGAACGAACCCGGCCCACCGACTTGGGACAATTCTCCTGCAGCTCGAATCGATCACCGTGCTTGATAATACGCGGTACTGGGAGAAACTCGCTGAGAGTGCGCGTTACCGCCACCGGACCCGCCCCCGGCCCGCCGCCGCCGTGCGGCGTCGAAAACGTCTTGTGCAGGTTCAGGTGCAACACATCGACGCCCATATGGCCGGGCTTGGCAATACCCATGAGCGCATTGAGATTGGCACCGTCGAGATAAATCATCCCGCCCTTGGCATGAACAATCTCGGCGATTGCCTCGATGTTGGTCTCGAACAAACCGAGCGTATTCGGATTTGTAATCATCACAGCGGCAACAGTGTCGTCCATCGCTTTTTCGACTGTCGCGACATCGATCACGCCACGCTCATTGGAGGAGATCTGAACCACATCATAACCGCACAATGCGGAGCTCGCCGGATTGGTTCCATGCGCGGTATCGGGGACAATAACTTTTTTCCGCGGGTCACCACGATCAGCCAGGCAGGCACGAATCAACATTAATCCCGTCAGTTCGCCCTGAGCGCCGGCAGAGGGTTGCAAGCTAACGTTCTCCATGCCGCTGATCTCCGCAAGCATCAGCTCAAGCTCGTGCAGCAAGGTCAGCGCCCCTTGCAAAAGTTCGGGCGGCGCTAACGGATGCGCCTCTGCGAATCCCGGTAAGCGCGCGACGACCTCGTTTATTTTTGGGTTGTATTTCATCGTGCACGAGCC